>NZ_JBFAHW010000061.1:0-65214 GCF_040654355.1 Streptomyces sp. NPDC050704
GTTTGAGGACGAGGCCGTTCAGGCCGATTGCGGGGGTCTGGGGGCGGCAGCCCCCAGGGATGGGACGGGTAGGGGCGGCGGGGGCGAGGAAAGGCCCGACCGGCACCCTCCCCCTCAGATCAGGAAGTCCCGGCCGATCCGTTCCCCCACGTCCTCCAGGATCGGGCCCGCCTCGGCGATGCACCGGGCCACGTCGGGCTCGATCGCCGTGAGGGGGTAGGCGCGGCGGATGCCGGCTCGGCCGAGGGCCTCCGGCGGGAGGGCGAGGCGGCCGCAGACGGCGATGACCTCTTTGTCGGCGGCGCGGGCCGCGGCGGCGACCCCGGCGGGAGCCTTGCCGTGGAGGGTCTGCTCGTCCAGGGAGCCCTCGCCGGTGATGACGAGGGTGGCACGTTCGAGCGCGGGGCCGAAACCGAGCACGTCGAGCATGACCTCGATACCGGGCCGGAAGCGCGCACCGAGCCCGACCAGGGCCCCGTACCCGATCCCGCCGGCGGCACCGGCCCCCGGCGCGACGGCGTACTCCGCCGCCTTCGACCCGATCGCCTTCTCCAGAACCGCGACGAAATGGGCCAGCCCCGCGTCCAGCACCGCCACGTCGTCGGGAGAGGCCCCCTTCTGGGGTCCGTACACCGCCGGAGCCCCCTTGGGCCCGGTCAGCGGATTGTCCACGTCACTGGCGAGGACCACGTCGACCGAGGCGAGCCGCGGATCGAGACCGGACAGGTCCGCCGTGGCGAGCTCCCGCAGGGAGCCACCCCCGGGAGACACCGGCTCGCCGTCCTCGTCGAGGAACCGCGCCCCGAGCGCGGCCAGCATCCCGGCCCCGCCGTCCGTCGTGGCGCTGCCGCCGACACCGAACACGATGGTGGCCGCCCCGGCGTCCAGCGCGGCCCGCAACAGCTCCCCGGACCCGTACGTCGATGCCGTGAGCGGTGCGAAGACCCCGGCCGGCAGCCGCTGCAACCCGCTGGCCTCGGCCATCTCCACCACCGCGGTGTCGCCGCGCAGCGCGAACGCGGCATCGACCTCGCCCCCGAGCGGCCCGGCGACCCGCACCTCGCGCCGCTCGAACCCGGCGGCGACCGCCGCGTCGACCGTGCCGTCGCCGCCGTCGGCGACCGGCAGCGCCTCGACCTCGACATGCGGCGCGACCCGGTGCAGTCCGGCCGTCACCCGCTCGGCGACCTGCACGGCCGTGAGCGAGCCCTTGAACTTGTCCGCGGCGATGAGCACCCGTTGCCGTCGTCCGGTCCGGGTCCGATTCACTGCAGCGTCCGCCACCTTGCATTCCCCTTGCTCTCCGGGCCTTGCTCACGTCAAGGCAGTCGCGCCGCTGCGACCCTAACCGCAGGAGGGGGCCGCTGCCCAGGGCCGTTCTCACGTCCCGGACAGCGGCGGATTCTCAGCCGGCGTCGGTGCCGCGGGAGTCGTACAGCTGGTGCGTCAGCGTCCCGCTGCCCCCGAAGGGCACGCTGATGTGCTCCAGCACGTCCTCCAGAAGATCGAGATCCCCCGTCCGCACGCCGACGTCCCCGGTGGTCACCAGAGGCTCGGCGGGCGCCGCGTGGGCGGGGGTCGCACCGGCGGCGAACAGCACGGAGAGGGCGGCGACCGCCAGAACGGCGGTCGTACGGCTCGTCGACTTCACGGGACTCCTTGAACTCGGGACTCACATTACGAATAAAACCTGACGAGCCTCTCATGTGGTGTGGTGCCGGATATACGTAAAGCGGGCAGGACGGGCAGGAATTAGGTACACCGGGTGTATGACGCCTCTGGGCATTGACGACCTCGCGGACCGCGTCCTCGGGGGCTGGCTGGGCAGGATCGCGGGCAACATGCTCGGCAAACCGGTCGAGCAGGGCGACCACTGGACGCGGGACCGCATCGACCGCTATCTGCGGCAGGCCGCGGCGCTGCCGCTCACCGACTACCTGCCCGAGCCCGTCGGCCCGAGTGACGAATTCGTGCTGCGCCCGGAGTGGCGCCAGTGCGTACGCGGCCGGATCCACGGCAGCTGCCGCGACGACGACGTGGACTACGCGATCCTCGGCCTGCACCTCCTGGAGACGCACGGCTTCGGCTTCAGTACGGAGCAGGTGGGCGACCTGTGGCTGCTGCGGCTGCCGTATCTGCAGACGTTCACCGCGGAGCGCGCCGCGTACCGGAACCTGGCCAACGGGCTCAAGCCACCGCTGACCGCGACCTACGACAACCCCTACCAGGAGTGGATCGGCGCCCTCATCCGCGCCGACGTCTACGGCTGGACCAGTCCGGGCCGGCCCCGTCGCGCGGCCTCCCTCGCGCGCCGGGACGCCGTGCTGTCGCACACCGGGAACGGCGTGTACGGGGCGATGTGGGCGGCGGCGCTGGTGGCCGCCGCGTTCACCGCGCCGACCGTGCGGGAGGCCCTGGACACCGCGCTCACGGTGATCCCGGCGAGCAGCCGCCTGGCCCGGACCGTGTGCCGGGTGCGGGCGCTGCACGAGGCGCGGCTGGGCTGGGAGGAGACGCTCGGCACGGTCGCGGCGGAGACGGCGGGGCTCGGCTGGATCCACACGATCCCGAACGCCGCCGTCCTCACGGCCGGACTCCTGTACGGCGACGGGGACTTCACCCGCACCATCGCCCTCACGGTGCGCGGCGGCCTCGACACCGACTCGAACGGCGCGACCGCCGGTTCCGTCGCGGGTGTGCTCACCGGAGGCGCCGCGATCCCGGCCCGGTGGAAGGACCCGCTGGAGGACACGGTGCGCAGCGCGGTGTTCGGCTTCGACGGGGTGCGGATCAGTGAACTGGCCGAGCGGACGGTGCGGTTGGCGGAGTCGGCGGACCTGCCGACGGGGCGGTGACCTCGTAAGGGTTGCTCCCCCGGGTGACCTGGCCGGGCCGCCTCACGGCCTGGTTACGCTTTCCCGATGACGACTCCTGACTACGCCACGTACATCGCCGGACTCCCCCGCGTCCTCGTCGGGGCCGCCGCGCTCTTCCGCGACGCCGAGGGCCGGGTGCTGCTGGTCGAGCCCAACTACCGCGAGGGCTGGGCGCTGCCCGGCGGAACCGTCGAGTCGGACGACGGCGAGACCCCGCGGCAGGGCGCCCACCGGGAGACCCTGGAGGAGATCGGCCTGGACCTGGAGGTCGGCCGGCTGCTCGCGGTGGACTGGGTGCCGGGTGCCGCGCGGCCGCCGATCGTGGCGTACCTGTACGACGGCGGGGTCCTGAAGGACGAGCAGTTCAAGTCGATCCGCCTCCAGGAAGAGGAACTGCTGTCCTGGCGCCTGGTACCGCGCGAGGAACTGCCCGAGTACCTGCCGGGCTCCCTGGGCAGCCGGGTGCTCACCGCGCTGGACGTGCTCACGGAAGGTACGGGGACCGCGGAACTGGAAAGCGGTCACCGGGTCGGCTGACCCGGACCTCCGATGCCTGTCATTTCCGCACAGTGTGAATCCGGGCCGCACTCGACAAAGAATCCACTCCACAGAGCCGGCACTTCAAGGGTGCCTCGTGCGAAGACGGCCACCGCCGACTCGTCCCTGTACGTGACACCACCCTGATCCAGAACAGGCCGGGTCTCCAGAAGGCGAGCGAGATCCATCCCGTCGAAACCGAACTCTTCTCGCCACATATACACGACATCCGAGGCTGCGCACCCTTGGCATTTCTCCGTCGTGAAGTGCTCCATGGATCCACCTCCCATCAGAAGAGCGACACGGGAGTAGTCCCTTTCGCAGGCCGCACGATGGACCGGCCCGACGACCGTCCGCCACGCCCGGGCCACCGACGCGGGCTCGACACCTTCCAGGTTTGCCCCGGGACATGAATATGAGGGCTTCCTGACCTTTTCTTGAGCCGGTTCACCCTGCTCCCCGGGACGACAGGAAACCGGAATCAGGGCGAAAAGACAGAGAAAAAGACAGAGAAGCAGAACAATCCGTGGACGGCGCTGCCGCGAAGGTGCGTGATCCATCACCCTACTCGTACGCATTCCTGCACCTCCTCCCGTCGACAGCGGGGGCGACGGGCTTGAGCTGGCAGAGCGAGAAGTCACTCCGCCGCTCGAAAAATCGACGATAGGGGACCTTTGTCCCCCGCATGTCGAGGGGTGCGCTCACCTGAAACGGCTTCCCGTCGTCATCAATGACCGTCTTCTTCTCCTCGTGGCCCAGCATGTAGGTCACGTCGAGCTTGAAGGCCACGTAGTAACGAGCTGTCGTCACCCTCACAAGGACGACCTGCTGCTCGTTGTCGCGAAGCGTGATCGTCCGCTGCGAGAAGAAGGGTTTCCCCGGGACCGGCGACTCTCCGCCGTTGAACTCGACTTCACGCGCGACGGGGAAAGGGCGGTCCATGTCGAACATCATGCTCATCGTCGGACTTCCGGCCTCCGAAGGGGAGCGGAAGTATGTTCCCGACCACGGCGCCTCGCGCTTCACAATATGCGGACGTATGTCAAGAATGTTGATGCCTTGATTGCGGTGGCCCGTGAGCGTGATGCGAAGAGTCACGTCCTGAACCTTGACTCCGCCGTTCGAACGGATCACATCGCCGAATTCCTCCGTCGCCGCCGCTCCCGGACGCGACATGAATCGCAGCACTTCACGCGAAGGCCGGTAATCACCGCGTGTGACCATGCTCGTGCCCTCGTCGTCGAGCAGCATGGTGTCGGTCGACACGGAGAAATCCGGGCCGAAGCGAACCCTGTCCCTGGCGCTCTCCGGACTGACGAGCTCACCCGGAAGCGTCTCGATCCAGCCGCTGAAGACCACACCCAGCGCGCCCAGGAGCAGGGTTGCCATCCAGACCCTCGACGCGCGAAGCCGGGAAGCGCTGCCCTCACCGGCCCCGCGCACTGTTCGGCCCCGGAACGATGACGTTCGGATCCTCGAATTCCTTCTCCTGAGCACGGCTCTCCTCTGACTTCTGACTCGAATGAAGATCTGTCTCAAATGAAGTCAGGGATTCTCTACACCACGCCCCGGTTCTGTCGTCGGGACAACCACGGTTCTTCACACCTTCGATCAACGCGCGACGATGCCGCAGTGGCGCACCCGGAGACGGGCGCGCCCCGATATCCGTTCGCCCCATACGGACACGCGTCCTACCCTCGGCCCATGACCAAGCCCCTCGTCGCCGTCCTCAGCGGCGCCGGCATCAGCACGGATTCCGGCATCCCCGACTACCGCGGCCCGAACGGCCTGTGGCAGCAGGATCCGGAGGCGCAGAAGCTCGTCACGTACGAGTACTACATGGAGGATCCCGAGATCCGGCGGCGTTCCTGGCAGATGCGGCGCGAGAACCGGACGCTGCTGCCCGAGCCGAACGTGGCGCACCGGGCGGTGGCCGAGCTGGCCCGGGCCGGGGTGCCGGTACGGGTGATCACCCAGAACGTGGACGGGCTGCACCAGCAGGCCGGGATGCCGGCCCGCAAGGTGCTCGAACTGCACGGTACGGCGCGGACCGTGGTGTGCACCGGCTGTCACGCGAAGGCGCCGATGGAGGACGCGCTGGCGCGGGTCGCCGCCGGTGAGGACGATCCGCCGTGTCTGGAGTGCGGCGGCATCCTGAAGTCGGCGACGGTGATGTTCGGCCAGCGACTCGATCCCGTGGTGCTCGGCGAGGCCCTCGCGATCACCAAGGCGTGCCAGGTGTTCATCGCGGTCGGGACCAGTCTTCAGGTCCAGCCGGCGGCGGGCCTCGCGGGCCTCGCCGCCGACCACGGGGCGCGGCTGATCATCGTCAACGCCGAGCCGACGCCGTACGACGACCGGGCCGACGAGGTGGTGCGGGAGCCGATCGGCACGGCGCTTCCGGCACTGCTGCACCGACTCCGGGAGGACGAAGAAGACCAGGGGGACTCGGGAGGATCAGGGGGATCAGGGGGTTAGAACAGGGCTGTCCCCTGTTCGCCCCGTTCGAAGTCCAGCAGCCGCTGCTTGCGCTCCAGGCCGCCGCCGTAGCCCGTGAGGCTGCCGTCCGCGCCCACCACGCGATGGCAGGGCACGATGATCCCCAGCGGGTTCTTGCCGTTGGCGAGGCCCACCGCGCGGGACGCCTTCGGATTGCCGAGGGCGTCGGCGAGTTCGCCGTACGAACGGGTCTCGCCGTACGGGATCCGACGGAGCTGTTCCCAGACCGAGCGCTGGAACGGTGTGCCGTGCAGGCTCAGTTGGAGGGAGAAGTCCTTCAACTCGCCTGCGAAGTAGGCCCGGAGCTCCTCGACCGCCTCGGCGAAGGGCGCGTCGTCGGGGGACCCGGCTGTCCCGAAGGTCTCCTCCGGTGGGCGGTGGCGCTGGTCGGTCATGTAGAGGCCGGCCAGGACGCCGTCGGTGGCGACGAGGGTGAGCGGGCCGTACGGGCTGTCGATGACGGTGTGCTGTTTCACTGAAGTCACTGAACGTCCTTATGCGGGGAGGATGTTGATCGGGTGGCTGTCGGTCGCCCAGAGGTACTGGACGGCGTAGGCCCGCCAGGGCCGCCAGTCCGCGGAACGTGCCGTGAGCGCGGCGGGCGTGGACGGCAGGCCCAACTCCTGGGCGGCGCGCCGGACTCCGAGGTCGGTGGGCAGGAAGGCGTCGGGGTCGCCGAGGGCGCGCATGGCGATGATCTCCACGGTCCACGGACCGAACCCGGGCAGTGCGAGGAGCCGGGCGCGGCTCTCCGCCCAGTCGCTCTCGACGCCCAAGTGGAGAGTTCCGTCGGCGAGTTGGCGTACCAGGGAGGTGAGCGTGGTGCGGCGGGTGGCCGGCATGGCGAGGGCTTCGGGGTCGAGTGCGGCCAGCGCCTCGGCGGACGGGAAGAGGTGTGTGAGGCCGCCCTCGGGGTCGTCGACCGTTTCCCCGTGTGCGGTGACCAGGCGGGCCGCGTGGGTGCGGGCGGCGGCCGTGGACACCTGCTGGCCCAGTACGGCCCGTACGGCGAACTCGGGCTCGTCGACCGTACGCGGTACCCGGCGGCCCGGCGCCTTGTCGACGAGCGGGGCGAGCAGCGGGTCCGTCCGCAGCTGGTCGTCGACGGCGACCGGGTCGGCGTCGAGGTCGAGCATGCGGCGGCAGCGGCTGATGGCGACGGTCAGGTCGCGCAGGTCGCTGAGGGTGAGCCGGCAGCCGATGTGGGTGGCCGTCGGGGTCGCCGGGGTGAGCGCGACGACGCCGTGGCCGTAGGGCAGGCGCAGGGTCCGCCGGTACACGCCGTCGCGCCACTCCTCCACGCCGGGTACGGCGGTGGCGGCGAGGTGGCCGAAGAGGTTGTCGGGGTTGAGCGGGGCCCGGAAAGGCAGCCGAAGAGTCAACACCCCTGGTGTGCCGGTGAAGTTGGCGCCGTTCTTGGGGACCTTGGTGCGCAGTTCACCCGGCGTGAGGGCGAAGACCTCGCGAACCGTGTCGTTGAAGGTGCGGATGGAGGAGAAGCCCGCCGCGAAGGCGATCTCGGCCATCGGGAGCGGGGTCGTCTCGATGAGCAGGCGGGCGGTCTGGGCGCGTTGGGCGCGGGCGAGGGCGAGCGGTCCGGCGCCCAGTTCGGCGAGGAGCTGCCGTTCGATCTGCCGGGTGCTGTAGCCGAGCCGCGTCGCGAGCCCTGGAACGCCCTCGCGGTCCACGATCCCGTCGGCGATCAGCCGCATCGCGCGGGCCACCAGGTCGGCGCGCTGGTTCCACTCGGGCGAACCGGGGCTCGTGTCGGGCCGGCAGCGCTTGCAGGCCCGGAAGCCGGCCTGCTGGCAGGCGGCGGCGCTCGGGTAGAACGTCATGTTCTCCGGCTTCGGCGGCACGACCGGGCAGCTCGGCCGGCAGTAGATCCGCGTGGTCAGCACCGCCGTGAAGAACCATCCGTCGAAGCGGGCGTCCTTCGACTGGACAGCGCGCACGCAGTGCTCGGTGTCGGTGTGCATCCCGTTCTCCATGTCCTCCAGCATCGGCCATGGTCACGGCCTTGGCTGGCGAGAATCCGACATCGAGGTGGGGGCGTCCCGCGGACGGGCGGGGCGCCGCCCGGGTGACGGGAGCGCCGTGGTCGTGGACCTGGGATCACGTCCCGTCGGCGATCGCCTCGATCTCCACCAGCAGCTCCTCGCGGCAGAGGTCCACCGTGAGGTACGCGACCTCCGCCGCGGCCGGGAACGCCCGCTCGCACAGGCGGCGGACCGTCGGCAGGTCGGCGTGCCGACGGACGTAGACCTTGGCCGACCGCACGCTGCCCAGGCCGGCCGAGTCGTCGTGGCCGTCGTGGCCGTCGGACCGGGGGCCTGCCGCCAGACCGTGTGCGGCGAGGTTCTCCGGGGCGAGCAACCGGCCCATGGTGGCCAGAGTGACCCGGCACTGCGCTTCGACATCACCCACGTGCACGCTCTCGTGACCCAGGATGCCCGCCGTGCCGGAGACGTAGATCCGGCCCCCTGTCTCCGCGGTTGATCGCACATGCGTGGCGCGGGCGAAGCGCGGTGACTTCGGGCCGTACCGGCGCGGGTAGTGGTAGGCGGGCAGTTGCAGCGGGTTCTCGACGCCGGTGTGGACGGTACTGTCCGGGCGGCCCGCGAGCAGGTAGAAGGCGATACCGGGACCGCCGAGGGAGCCGACGCCGGTCGCGGCGGGAATCCGCGGGATGTCCAGGGCACGCGACTCGAACGCCTCGGCCCGGCCTCGGCAGAAGTCCTGGTAGATCTCCATGCCCTCGGCGTTGTCCGCGTTGATGTCGCCGATGAAGTTCCACATCCGGAACACGCTGCCGTATCCGGCGGCGGCCAGCAGGTCCAGTGCGGTCAGATAGGCGTCCCGGGTGGCCTTGGTGTACGTGGCGGCCGGGGCGATCCGGCCCGCGCAGAACATGTACGTCCCGTCGAGGGCGTAGACGATCCCGTCCCGCTCGCCGGAGGTCACGGGTCCCCGCGCGGGCCACACCTCGACGAAGCCGCCGTCGCGCGTGTGGACCATGGGCAGGTCCAGCACGGGCACCCCGTCGCGGACGGCCGGGTCGAGGCCGCGTGTCGTGTAGCGGACGACGCCGAGGGGCGCTCCGGGTTCCGGGGCGGTGCCGATGGTGTCGAGGTCGTCGAGGGCGTCAAGGAAGTCGAACGGTCGCAGGAGAGGGATCATCGGCCGTCCTCCGCCCGGTCGAGGCCGAGGTTGAGGTCGCGGTTGCGGTCGCGGTCGCGGTCGAGACCTAGGGAGTCGATCCAGGTGCGGACCGCCGACGCCGTTGTACGGGCGTCCTCCTGAAGGAGCGTCAGATGGTCGCCGGGGACCTCCACGCGCTCGTGCGGCAGCGGCCAGGTGGCCCGCCAGCCGTCCTCGTCCGGTTGCGGGTCCAGGTCCGGGTCCGCCGCCATCTCCGGGGTGGGGCGTGAGGCCCGTACCAGCAGGGTCGGAGTGTCGACCGGTTCCGGGTCCCAGCCCATGAAGATCCCCGTGTACGCCCCCATGGCCGCGACGCCTGCGTCCTCGTACAGGCGTGGCGCGACGGCGGCGGGCAGTGCCGTCAGCCAGTCCTTGCCGCTGTTGTCGTCGTCGACGAGGTACGTGTCGAGCAGGACCTGGCCGGCCGGCGGCATGCCGAGGTCTTCGAGCCGCCGGGTCACGGCGTGGGTGACCGCGCCGCCTGTGGAGGCGCCGACGAGCACGAAGGGACGGTCGCCGACGTGCCGCAGGACCGTCTCGGCGTGGGTACGGGCCAGCACCTCCCGGTCGGCGGGTACCGCGGTGCCCGCGCCGAGGCCCGGGTGCGCCAGCTCCAGGACGTCCGAATCCCCGTCGAAACAGCGGTGGAATCCGGCGAACTCGCCGCCCGGGACGGCGAACGGCGGGTGGTACCCGGAGAGGAAGACCAGCACGGGACGGCGGCCAGTTCCGGCGGCCCGCCGGACCGGAGGCAGGGCGTGCGCCCGGCTCTCGGCGGCGTCGAAGGTCGGTAGCACCCGGGAGGCGGTGACCAGCATGTGCATGCCTGCGGCCGCCTCGCCCTTCGCGCAGAGCGCGCGGTAGAGGGCGGCGAGGGTGTGCGGCGGCCGGTCCGCCGCCTCGGACCTCGGCGGCGGCAACGGGTCGCGTACCGGCTCCAGTTCCGACGCCCGTTCCGGCTCGCGCTCCCGCTCCCGCTCGTGCCCCGGTGCTTGCAGGGGATCGCCGAACAGGCCGAGCAGATGGCGGGCGAGCGCATTCGCCGTCGGTTGGTCGAACACCACTGTGGGTGGCAGCCACAGCCCTGTGGCCGTGCTCAGCTCGTTACGGAGCTGGACCGCCATCAGGGAGTCGAAGCCGAGTTCCGCGAGAGTCCTGCCCGTCGGCAGCGCGTCGGCGTCGGGGTATCCGAGGACCGCGGCGACCGTGCCGCGCACCAGCTCCGCGAGCGCGCCCTCCCGTTCTCCGTCGGGCAGCCCGGCCAGCAGCTCGCGCCACCCTCCCTGCTCCGCCGGGTCCTGCGCCCGGGTCCCGGACGCGGAGTCGGCGGCCGGGCGACCGGTGCGTACGAGCCCTCGCAACAGCGGTGGTACGGGCCCGTCGACGGACCGGAGAGCGGCCCGGTCGAGCAGGACCGGCGCCAGCACGGGCTCGTCCGTACGCAGCGCCGCGTCGAACAGGGCCATGCCCTGCTCAGGGGAGAGCGCCTGGACCAGGTCCCGGCTCGGCACCCGCTGTGATCCGGCCTCGCGGAGCTGGGCCGCCATGCCGTCGTCGTGCTCCCACAGTCCCCACGCCAAGGAGACGGCGGGCAGTCCCAGCGAGGTGCGGTGGTGGGCGAGCGCGTCCAGGAAGGAGTTCGCCGCCGCATAGTTGGCCTGGCCCGGCCGGCCCAGCAGACCCGAGGCCGAGGAGAACAGGACGAACGCCGACAAGTCCAGGTCGCGGGTCAGCTCGTGAAGGTGCCAGGCCGCGTCCGCCTTCGGGCGCAGCACCGCCGCCATCCGCTCGGGGGTCATCGAGTCCAGTACGCCGTCGTCGAGCACCCCGGCCGCGTGCACCACGGCGCTCAGCGGCGGCTCGCAGTCCCTGATCAGCTCGGCGAGCGCGGACCGGTCGGCCGCGTCGCACGCGACGACGCGCACCTCCGCGCCCAACTCCCCAAGTGCCGTACGCAGTTCATCGGCACCCGGCGCCTGCGGACCGCGTCGTCCGGTGAGCAGCAGATGCCGTACGCCGTGTCCGGTGACCAGGTGCCGGGCCAGTTCCGCGCCGAGGGCTCCTGTTCCGCCGGTGATCAGCACGGTGCCCTCCGGGCCGAACCCGCGGGTGTCACGGGTGACTTCGGCGGCTCCGGCGATTCCAGCGGTTCCGGTGACTGCGGCAGCTCCGGTGGCTGCGGTCAGTCGGGGTACCGTCAACTGCCCGGCGCGCAGGGATAGTTGAGGCTCGCCGGTCGCCAGTGCGGCGGGCAGCAACCGCAGGGACTCCGGCCGGCCGTCCACGTCGACCAGGACGACACGTCCGGGTACCTCCGACTGAGCCGTGCGCACCAGCCCCCACACCGCGGCGCCGGCCAGGTCCGGGACCGGGGCGGTGGCGTCCCGTGTCACCACGAGCAGCCGTGATCCGGCCGCCCGGGGATCGCTCTGCCAGTTCTGCAACGTCTCCAGGACCGTGCCGGTCAACCGGTGCGCGGCGGACACCGGGTCGGGGTCCGCCGTCGGGGCGAGGGCCGTGTGCACCACCACGTCCGGAACTGCCGAACTCCCCGTCAGCGGAACGTACTTGCCGAGGTCCAACTCGTCCGGTCCGAGGACCGCCCAGGCACCGGCACCGTCATCGGCGCCGGCGGCCGGGTCGACGGGCGTCCACTCGGGGCGCAGCAACGCACGCCGCACCACATCGTCCGCGGCGCCCAGGTGTCCGGCCGGCAGCTCCCGCGTGACCAGTGACCCGACCACCGCGACCGGCTGCCCCGTGGTGTCGGCCAGCGCCACCGTGACGGCCCCCGGTCCCGTCGGAATCAGCCGCACCCGTACGTCCGATGCCCCACCGGCGTACAACCTCACCCCACTCCACGCGAACGGCAGCCGCACCGGACCGGATCCGGAATCGAGATCGAGATCGGGATCGGGATCGGGATCGGGATCGGGATCGGCGTCAGATCCCGACCCGGAGTCGAGGCCGGGGCCGGAGCCGGACGCGGCGAGCAGTGTGCTGTGCACCGCCGCGTCCAGCAGGGCCGGGTGGAGGCCGAAGCGGGCAGCGCCCGGGGTCTGCTGTTCGGGCAGGCGGACCTCGGCGAAGAGTTCCGTGCCCCGCCGCCACATCGCCCGGACCCCCTGGAACGCGGGCCCGTAGCTGATGCCACCGTCCGCGAGGGTGTCGTACGCGTCGGCGAATTCCACCTCGGCCGCGCCCTGCGGGGGCCACTCCTTCAGATCGCCGTCCGGTAGGTCCGTCGCCGAAGGCGCCCGGCTCAGCAGCCCGGTGACATGCCGGGTCCAGTCTGTGCCCGACTCCTCTCCGGCCACCTCGGGCCGGGAGTAGATGTCGACGGGGCACCGGCCGGAGTCGTCGGCCGGCCCGACCACGACCTGGACGCGGACGCCCGTGTCGGCGGGCAGCGCGAGCGGCGCCACGACCACGAGTTCGTCGAGGAGGTCGCAGCCCACCTCGTCGCCCGCGTGGACAGCCATCTCCACGAAGGCCGTCGCCGGGACGAGTGTCGTCTCCCCGATCACGTGGTCGCCGAGCCAAGGCTGGGTGATGGGCGAGAGCCGTCCGGAGAGCACCGTCCGGCCGGTGTCCGGCACCGTGAACGCCGGGCCGAGCAACGGGTGTTCGTGCGTGTCGGTCCCGGCCGCGATGTCCGTACGCGGAGCGTCCAGCCAGTACCGATGGCGCTGGAACGCGTACGTCGGCAGGTCGACGCGGCGCGCACCCGTGTCCGCGAACACCGCGGACCAGTCGACGCCGACGCCGCGCACATGCAACCGGGCCAGAGCCAGCAGCAGGGATTCCGGCTCCCGCTCACAGGACTCACCGCCCTCGCCGGACCCACCGGAGCCGCCGGGCTCACTGGACCCACCGGATTTACCGGACCCACCGGGTTTGCCCGACGCCCCGGAAGTGCCGGACGACCGGCTGATGGCCGCGGCGAACTCAGGACCGTCGCCGCCGCCGTCCCCGCTGCCGTCGCCGTTGATGCCGGGAGGCAGCACCTGCTCGGCCGCCGCGGTGAGGACGGGCCCGGGGCCCAGCTCCAGAAAGGCGCCGGCCTTCTCGTTCTCGCCGAGCCATCGCACGGCGTCCGCGAACCGCACAGGCAGGCGGGCATGCCGTACCCAGTACTCCGCGGAGCACAACTCACCCGCCGCGGTCTCGGCCGGGCGGCCCGACACCGTCGAGATCACCGGAATCCGCGGCGCCCGGTACGTCAGCCCCTCGGCGACCCGGCGGAATTCGTCGAGCATGGGATCCACCAGCGGCGAGTGGAAGGCATGGCTCACCCGCAGCCGTACGGTCCTGCGCCCGCGCTCCGCGAACATGTCGGCGACGGCGAGCACGGCGTCCCGTACGCCGGAAATCACCACGGAGCGGGGCCCGTTCACGGAGGCGATGGCGACCCGGTCCGTGACGCCGAGTTCCGCCAGGACAGACCCGACCTCGTCCTCGGCCGCGTACAGCGCGACCATCGCCCCGCCCTCGGGCAGCGCCTGCATCAGACGGCCGCGCGCCGCCACGAGCGCCGCCGCGTCGGGCAGGTCCAGCACCCCGGCGACGTGTGCCGCGGCCAGTTCCCCGACGGAGTGCCCGGCCAGGAAGTCCGGCCGGATCCCCCAGGACTCCAACAGCCGGTAGAGCGCCACTTCGAAGGCGAACAGGGCGGCCTGGGTGAAGTCCGTACGGTCGAGCAGCGCGGCCTCGGGTGAACCGTCCGCCGCGAACACGACCTCGCGCAGCGGTCGTTCGAGCCGGTCGTCGAGTGCGTGGCACACCTCGTCGAAGGCCGCGGCGAAGGCGGGGAAGGCCGCGGAGAGTTCCCGGCCCATACCGGCACGCTGGGCACCCTGGCCGGTGAACAGGAACGCCGTACGGATGCCACGGTCGGCGATGCCCCGGACGGTTCCGGGGCCGCGCTCGCCCCGGCCCGGAGACGCGAGTGACCTGAGCGCGGTCAGCAGCGCCGCCGGGTCGCCCGCGGATACCGCGGCACGGTGGGTGAGCGACGCCCTCGACACGGCGAGCGAGAGGGCGATGTCGGCCGAGTCGGCGGGTGAGAGGCCGGGCCGGGCCGCCACCTCGGCCGCCAGCCGCCGTGCCTGGGCGCGCAGGGCGGGCTCGTCGGCTCCGGAGAGCAGCCAGGGCAGGACCGGTGCCGCACCCGCGGACAGGGATGGGGAGGGAGAGGAGGACAGGGACGGGGACGCATCGAGCTCGGGATCGGGCTCGGACCGGTTCAACGGCGCCTGCGCGGGCGCCTGTTCCAGGATCACGTGGGCATTGGTCCCGCCGATCCCGAACGCCGACACGCCCGCCCGGCGCGGCCGGTCGGACGACGGCCACGGCTGGGCGGCGGTCAGCAGTTCCACCCGGCCCGAGGACCAGTCCACATGCGGCGACGGCTTCTCGACGTGCAGCGTCGCCGGCAACTCGCCCTGCTCCATGGCCAGCACCATCTTGATGACTCCGGCGACCCCCGCGGCCGCCTGGGTGTGCCCGAGGTTGGACTTCACCGACCCGAGCCAGAGCGGCGGCTGTTCCGGGGAGCGCCCCTGCCCGTACGTGGCCAGCAGCGCGCCCGCCTCGATCGGATCGCCCAGCATGGTGCCGGTGCCGTGCGCCTCCACCGCGTCCACGTCGCTGCCGCGCAGTCCGGCGTCGGCCAGCGCCCGCGTGATGAGCCGCTGCTGGGCCTGGCCGTTGGGCGCGGTCAGCCCGTTGGACGCGCCGTCGGAGTTGACGGCGGAGCCCTTCAGTACCGCCAGCACCGGGTGGCCGTTGCGCCGGGCGTCGGAGAGCCGCTCCAGCAGGACCAGGCCGGCTCCCTCGCCCCAGCCGGTGCCGTCCGCCGACGAGGAGAACGACTTGCAGCGGCCGTCGGGCGACAGTCCGCGCTGCCGGCTGAACATCGCGAACGACCTGGGTGTCGCCATCACCGTGACCCCGCCGGCCAGGGCCAGCGAGCACTCGCCCGAGCGCAGCGCCCGGGCCGCCCAGTGCAGCGACACCAGCGAGGACGAGCACGCGGTGTCGATCGTGATCGCCGGTCCGCGCAGCCCGTACGTGTACGCGACCCGGCCGGAGGCCACGCTGCCCGCCGAGCCGAGGCCCAGGTGGGCCTCCAGCTCATGCGGTGTGGTGCCGAGGCGTTCGGCGTAGTCCGCGTACATCACTCCGACGAAGACACCCGTGTCGCTGTCGCGCAGGGACGTCGGGTCGATACCGGCGCGCTCCCAGACCTCCCAGGACGTCTCCAGCAGCAGGCGCTGCTGCGGGTCCATGGCCAGTGCCTCGCGCGGCGAGATCCCGAAGAGACCGGCGTCGAAGTCGGCGGCCCGGTGCAGGAATCCGCCGCTGCGGGTGTAGGACGTGCCGAGGCGGTCCGGATCGGGGTCGTACAGTGCGTCCAGGTCCCAGCCCCGGTCGACCGGGAAGCCCGAGACCGCGTCCCGGCCTTCGGAGACCAGCTGCCACAGGTCCTCCGGGGACTGGACGTCACCGGGGTAGCGGCAGCCCATGGCGACGATCACAACCGGATCGTCGTCGTCCTGGCTCCGCCCGGCCGCGGGCCCGGCGGCGCCGTCGGCCGCGGGCCCGAAGAGGGCGGTACGCAGATACCGGGCCACCTCGGCGGGTGTCGGGTGATCGAAGACCAGCGTCATCGGCAGCCGCAGACCGGTCGACGCGCCCAGCCGCTCGATCAGCGCGACCGCGCCCAGGGAGGTGAGCCCCAGTTCGACGAAGGGGCGGTCCGCGTCCCGCCATCCGAACGGCTGCTCGCCGCGGATCTCCGCCGTGGCGGCGAGCACGACCTCGCGGAGCACACGCTCGCGCTCCTCCAGGGGCAGGGGCGCGAGCTGCTCACGCAACTCAGGAGCCGACGCCGGGGCCTTTGCGTTCGGAATCTCCGGACTCTCCGGGACCGCTATGACCCCTGTGACCTCCGGGACCGCTACGGCCTCTGTGGCCTCCGGGACCGCTATGGCCTCTGAATTACTGGAGACTTCAGGAATGAAGCGGAGATCGGGCGCCGGCCGGGCCAGACCCGGCACAACCGCGTGGCGGGCGATCTTGCCGGATGCCGTGCGCGGGACGGCGGCGATCTCGTGTATCTCCGTCGGGACCTTGTAGTCGGACAGCAGGGTGCGGCAGTCCCGCAGCACGCGCCGCGGGTCGAGCCCGTCGGGCCCCGGCACCACGAACGCCACCGGAACCTCACCGAGGACCTCGTCCGGAGCACCCACCACCACGGCGTCGGCCACCCCGGGGCAGCGCAGCAGCGCCTGCTCGATCTCGGTGGGGTGGATGTTCTCGCCGCCCCGGATGATCAGTTCGCCGACCCGGCCGGTGACGGTGAGATGACCGTGCTCACCGCGGCGGGCCAGATCTCCGGTGCGGTACCAGCCGTCCTTCAGTGCGGCCGCCGTGGCCTCGGGCTGGTTGTGGTATCCGGTCATGAGGCCCGGTCCACGCACCCACACTTCACCTTCTTGCCCGTCCGCGACCTCGTCGCCGGAGTCCCCGGAGCCACCGGAGTCCCCGCGACCCTCGGAGTTCCCGGAGCGCGGATCGACGAGCCGTACATCCACGCCCGGGACGGGAAGCCCGCACGAGCCCTCGACGCGCGGCCCGTCCGGCCGGTTCACGGCGATCATCCCGCAGGTCTCGGTACTCCCGTACGCGTCCAGCAGCGGAGCCCCGAGCATCTCCTCGACCGCCCGCCGCAGGGGCGGGGCACTCGGCGCGCCCGCCACCACGCACAGCCGCAGCCCGGTCCGCGAAGGCCCGGCGGCCTCCCCGGCCTCCCCGGCCTCCCCGTCCTCCCCGGCCGCCGCCACCAGCCGGTGGTACGTCGCGGGCACGCCGGCCAGCATCGTGAACGGACCCTCGGGCTGCTCGTACGCCTCGTCCAGTACGCGCAACAGGCCGCCGGGCGGAAGCAGTTCTCCGGCGATCAACGCGCTCGCGCCGACGGCGACGACACCCAGCAGGGCGAGTGAGTGTCCGAAGCTGTGGAACAGCGGCAGCGGCCACAGCAGCCGGTCCGCCGCCGAGAGGCCGAAGATCGGTGCGTAGCAGACCGCCACCGACGACAGCGCGGCGCGCTGGGTGGACACCACGCCCTTGGGGCGGTGGGTGGTCCCCGAGGTGTAGAGCAGCCAGGCCGGCTCGTCGAGGCCGAGGTCGTCCCGCGCCGGTCCGGCGTCCGTGGCCTCGGCCGCCGCGTCGAGGAGCACGGTCCCGTCGGGGGCGTCTGCGGGCACTGGCCCCGTACCGGTGAGCAGCACCCGCGGCCGACCGTGCTCGGGACCCGACTCGGGGCTCAACTCGGCGCTCAGCCGGGTCAGTTGCCCGAGGTGCGCCCGGTCCGTGACGATCACGGAGGCGCCGCTGTCCGCCAGCAGGTACGCGAGTTCCGCGTCG
This sequence comes from Streptomyces sp. NPDC050704, assembly GCF_040654355.1. NCBI lineage: Bacteria > Bacillati > Actinomycetota > Actinomycetes > Kitasatosporales > Streptomycetaceae > Streptomyces > Streptomyces sp. NPDC050704. The sequence goes on from NZ_JBFAHW010000061.1 coordinate 17,547, forward strand.
GAGGAGCGCGGGTTGAGCAGCACGCCGACGCCGCTCGCCCTGGTGACGGCGAGGCAACTCTCCACCAGCTCGACGCAGTTGCCGAGGCAGATCGCGACCCTGTCCCCCCGCCTGAGCCCGGCCCCCGCCAGGCGACCGGCCAGCCGGCCCGTGCGCCGCTCCAGCTCTCCGTACGTCACACTCCGCGCGGAGTCCGAGTACGCGACCCGGTCGGCCGACCGGCCCGCATGCCTCCTCAGTAACTCCGGCAGCGGCCTGATCAGTTCGTCGTCGTGCCTCATGTCCCCACCCTGTCCGGTCCCCGAGCGGCCTGCTCCCCCAGCCGAGTTGAGCGTACGTCGACCCGAACGCAAGATCGAACAACGTGACAACCGGCGTGGCGGAACCGACTTGGACGGCTTGGCCGACGGGACGGTGGTGCGGGTAGTTTGACGATTCGTCACTGAGCCCTTCGCTCAACCAACCCGTCACCCGGCGAAAGGAACATCCGTGCGTTGCAGTCATGTCCGCCTGATGGTGGAGGACTACAAGGCGTGCTTCCTCTTCTACCGCGACGTATGCGGCTTCACGGTCCTGTGGGGTGACGAGGACACCCGCTACGCGGAACTGGACATGGGGTCGGGCACGCATCTGGCCCTCAACAAGCGCGAGGTCATGGCCGAGGCGCTCGGCACCCTCGGCGCCGGATCGGAACTGCCCGGCCAGGACCGCTTCGCACTGATCCTGGAGACCGACGACGTGGACGCCACCGCCGCCCGGCTCAAGGCCGCGGGCGCCACCCTGGTCAAGGAGGCCCAGGACTGGCCGGTTTGGGGCATCCGGGCCGCGCACTTTCGTGACCCCGACGGCTACCTGGTGGAGATCAACGCGCCACTGCCATCGGCCGAGTGAACGCCCGGCGGGCGGCCGCGGCCGTGCTCGGGTTCAGGTTCGGACTCGGGCTCGGGCTCGGGCTCGGGCTCGGGTTGCCAGGTCAGCGGAGTCGCCCGGCGTACGCAGCGAACGCCGCGAACGCCCGCTCGTCGAAGAGGACGAACCTGACCTCCGTGACCGCCGTCTCCGTGTCCCGCACCGTCTCCAGCGCGATGCGCGCGGCGTCCTCCATCGGCCATCTGTAGACGCCGGTGGAGATGGCCGGGAACGCGACCGTCCGAGCACCGAGTTCGTCGGCCACCCGGAGTGATTCCCGATAGCAGGAGGCGAGCAGCGCGGGATCGCTGCCGGCGCCCTGATACACCGGGCCGACCGTGTGGATCACCCACCGCGCGTCCAGCTCGCCCGCCGTGGTGGCGACGGCCTGGCCCGTCGCGAGCCCCCTGCCGTACTGCGACGCTCGCAGGGCCCGGCACTCGGCGAGGATCTCGGGGCCGCCGCGCCGGTGGATGGCACCGTCCACGCCTCCGCCGCCCAGCAGTGAGGAGTTGGCGGCGTTGACGATCGCGTCCACGCTCTGCCGCGTGATGTCGCCCTGGACGAGTTCGATGGCGGTCGCGGCGCTCATGTCCGGCGCAGCTTCCGCCATACGGCCTTGGCCGCGTTGTGCCCCGACATACCGTGCACGCCGGGCCCCGGCGGGGTGGCCGAGGAGCAGATGAACACCGCCGGGTGCGGGGTGCTGTACGGGAACAGGGACAGCTTGGGGCGCAGCAGCAGTTGCAGCCCGGAGGCGGCGCCGCAGGCGATGTCGCCGCCCACGTAGTTGGCGTTGCGCGCGGCGAGTTCGGGCGGGCCCGCCGTGGCGCGGGCGAGGACGCGGTCCCGGAAGCCGGGCGCGAACCGCTCCAGCTGGCGCTCGATCGCGTCGGTGAGGTCCCCGGTCCAGCCGTTCGGAACATGGCCGTACGCCCAGAACACGTGCTTGCCGGCCGGCGCGCGGGACGGGTCGACGACACTGGGCTGCACGGTGATCAGGAACGGCGCGTCGGGTGCCCGGCCCTCCCGGGAGGCCGCCTGCAGGGCGGCACCGATCTCCGCTCGGCTCGCGCCGATCTGTACGGTCCCGGCGGTGCGCGGCTCCTTGGCGGTCCACGGCACCGGCCCGTCGAGGGCGTAGTCGACCTTGAAGACACCCGCCCCGTACCGGTAGCGCTCGTAGTACCGCCCGAAGCCCGCGATCCGGCTCAGCGCGGTGGGCGACGTATCGAAGACATACGCGCGCGCGGGCGGCAGGTCGTCGAGCCGCTTCACCTCGTAGTCGGTGTGGACCGCGCCGCCCAGATCCTGGAGGTATGCGGTCAGCGCGTCGGAGATCGACTGGGAGCCGCCGCGCGCGACGGGCCAGCCGGCGGCGTGCGCCGCCAGCGCGAAGACGAGGCCGACGGCGCCGCTGGCGAAGCCGTCGAGCGGCGACATGACGTGCGCGACCAGTCCGGCGAACAGGGCCTGCGCCCGCTCGTCGCGGAACCTGCGCATCAGCCAGGTCGAGGGCGGCAGACCGACGAGGCCGAAGCGGGCGAGGGTGACCGGGTCGCGGGGCAGGGCGGTGAGCGGCAGGGCCATGAAATCCCGTACCAGGGTGTCCCATTTGTGGGTGAAGGGCTCGACGAGCCTGCGGTACGCGCCCGCGTCGTGCGGACCGAACGAGGCCGCCGTCTCCCCCACGGACCGGGACAGCACCGCCGCCGTGCCGTCCGGGAAGGGGTGTGCCATGGGCAGGTCGGGCTGCAGCCACTCCAGGCCGTACCGCCCCAGCGGCATCGCCTGGAACGCGGGCGAGTTGATGCCCAGCGGATGCGCGGCCGAGCACGGGTCGTGCCGGAAACCCGGCAGCGTCAGCTCCTCGGTGCGGGCGCCGCCGCCGACCTTGTCGCGGGCCTCGAAGACGGCCACGGAGAAGCCGCGGCGGGCCAGCTCCACGGCAGCCGTCAGGCCGTTCGGCCCCGCACCCACCACGACGGCATCGAGCATCGACGGCACCTCCGGACTCCTTCGTCTGCCGATGGCCACTACGGATCAGGATATGCCGGGCCTCGGACAGTCCTGAGGTCAGTCCCGGAGTGCGGGTGATCGTCGGCGGCCGACGCGTCGGTTCCGGTTCCGTGCGCCCGGGTGAGGTCCGCTGGTCGCGGGCCCCGGGGCCGCACCCCACCAGAGGTCAGGCTCCGTCCGACAGAAGTCCCAGCACCCGGCGAGCCGTGGCCGCGTCCCGCGCCGCCGTGAACGGGAGTGCGTTGCCGCCGGTTATCCGGAACGGCTCCCCCGCGAGCGTCAGATGCGCGCCACCCGCCTCCTCCACCAGCAGGATCCCCGCCGCATGATCCCAGGCGGCCTCCCATGAGAACGCAGTCGCATCCAACTCACCCCGCGCGATGGCGAGATACTCCAGTCCGGCGGAGCCGCACGGCCGCGGCCGGACGCCCGCCGCCTGGAGACCGAGGAGCGCGCGCTTCTCGTCGTCCGTCGTGTAGTCGGGGTGCGAGTGGGCCACTTCGAGGTCGCGGCCGGGGGTGGGCGAGCCGGAGCGGAGGGGTTCGCCGTCGAGGAGGGCACCCTGGCCCCGTATGGCTACGGCGAGTTGGTCGCGGGCCGGTGCGTACGTCCATGACGCCAGCAGGACTCCGCCCTGTGCGAGCGCGACCAGCGTGCAGAAGCCGGGGTCGCCGTGCACGAACTGACGCGTGCCGTCGACCGGGTCGACGATCCAGACCGGCGCCTCGCCCTTGATCGCCTCGTACGTCACCGGGTTGGCGTGCACCGCCTCCTCGCCCACCACGACCGAGCCGGGCAGCAGCTCGACGAGCGCCTTGGTGAGGTACTCCTCGGCCTTGCGGTCGGCGTCCGTGACCAGGTCGTGCGGGCCGGTCTTCTCGTCGATCTCGTGTGCCGCGAGCTGCCGGAAGCGCGGCATGATCTCGGTGGCGGCCGCTTTGCGGACCGCCTCTTCGACGTCGGCGGTGCGGTGAGCGAGAAACTCGTCGATGGTTTCCATGTCTTCGATCATGACTCCATGAGAGCACGCGCCTCTGACAATCCCCACCCGGCCGGTGCATCACGGATGGAATCACCATGAACAACCGGCGCGGAGACCGCGCCACGAGATCACCGCCGCAGGCCCCGGCGCAGCGGGGCTCAGCGCCCGACCGCGTACCCCTGCATCCCCCGCGGATTCGCCGCCGCCGACAGGACCCCGGTGCGCGGATCCCGCGCCACCGCGCACAGCCGCCCCTCCGACCAGGCCTCCCCGACCAGGACGTCGTGACCGCGGCGGCGCAGCTCCTCGACGACTTCGGGAGCCGTGCGGGACTCGACGGTCACACTGCCGGGGCGCATACCGCGCGGGTAGAAGGAGCCGGGGAAGCTGTCGTTGTGCCAGTTCGGGGCGTCGATGGCGCCCTGGAGGTCCAGGCCGCCGCGCACCTGGGCGCGCAGGGCGACGGCCAGGAAGAAGTGCAGCTGCCACTGGTCCTGCTGGTCGCCGCCGGGCGTGCCGAACGCCATGACCGGCGCCCCGTCCCGCAGCGCGAGCGAGGGAGTGAGTGTCGTACGCGGGCGGCGGCCCGGCGTGAGGGAGTTGGGCAGCCCCTCGTCCAGCCAGGCCATCTGGAGCCGGGTGCCCAGCGGAAAGCCCAGCTCGGGCACGACGGGGTTGGACTGCAGCCAGCCGCCACTGGGCGTGGCCGCGACCATGTTGCCCCAGCGGTCGACGATGTCGAGGTGGCAGGTGTCGCCCCGGGTGCCGCCGTCCGCCGAGACAGCCGGCTCCCCGGGCACGGGAGACGTCGGCCGCTTGGCCACGGTCGGCTCACCGGCGCCCGCCTCGGCCCCGGCCCTCGCCACGGTCGGCTCCCCCGCCCCCGTCACCCCGAGCACGTCGAACCCGGCCTCCCCCTCGGCCACCACGCGCGCGTGCCCGCTGAGCCGCGGAGTGCGCGCTCCGGGACTGCCCGGCCGCAACTCGTACGAGGCCTTCTCCCCGACCAGCGCCCGCCGCCCGGCGTTGTACTCCTCCGACAGCAGCTCCCCCAACGGCACCTCGCCCGCGTCCCCGTACCAGGCCTCCCGGTCGGCCATCGCGAGCTTGCAGCCCTCGATCAGCAGGTGCACGTACTCGGCGGAGCCGTACCGCGGCAGCTCCGGCGGCAGCAGGGCCAGCTGCTGGAGGAGGACCGGGCCCTGGCTCCAGGGGCCCGCCTTGCACAGGGTCCAGCCCCGCCAGTCGTACGTGGCCGGGGCCTCGTAGGACGCGGACCAGGAAGCCAGGTCGGCCGCCGACAGCGTTCCGGCGTTGCGCCTGCCGCTGGTGTCCATGGTGGGCCGGGCCGCCTGCCGTACCAGCGCTTCGGCGATGAAGCCCTCGCGCCAGATCCGCCGGGCGGCCTCGATCTGTGCGACCCGGTCGTCGCCGACCGCCGCGGCCTCCGCGAGCAGCCGCCGCCAGGTCGCGGCCAGCGCGGGGTTGCGGAACAGCTCGCCCGGCTGCGGGGCCCGCCCACCAGGCAGGTACACCTCGGCCGACGACGTCCACTCGGTCTCGAAGAGCTCCCGTACCGTCTCGACGGTCTCGCCGACGCGCTCCACGGGCGCGTGCCCGTCCTCGGAGTACCCGACGGCGTACTTCAGGACGTCCGCCAGGGACTTCGTGCCGTGGTCGCGCAGAAGCAGCAACCACGCGTCGAAGGCGCCCGGCACGGCGGCCGCGAGGGGCCCGGTGCCGGGTACGAGCTCCAGACCGAGTCCCCTGTAGTGGTCGATCGTCGCCCCGGCCGGTGCCACGCCCTGACCGCACAGCACCCGCACCTCCCCGCCCGCCGGGGCGAGGATGATCGGCACCTCGCCGGCGGGCCCGTTGAGGTGCGGCTCGACGACGTGCAGGACGAAACCGGCGGCCACGGCGGCGTCGTACGCGTTGCCGCCGTCCTCCAGAACGGCCATCGCCGACTGCGAGGCGAGCCAGTGGGTGGAGGACACCATTCCGAAGGTGCCCTGGAGCGTAGGACGGGTCGTGAACATATGACCTCTCACCTCATTGTTTTCCGCTCATCGGCCGGATCGACAGTCGCTCAGGACCGGTCCTGGGGAGAATCTGGGGAGCCCGGGTCGAACTCGCCCCCCTCCGCTCCCCCAGCAGGCTATCGATCGCCCCGCGTCCCTTCTTCCCCGCCTCTGGCATGAAGTGGGCGTAGGGGTCGGGTGCGATGGCCGGCGACGCCGTCGCGGGCACGACGCCGGCCAACCCTCCACAACAGCGCCGGGAACTACCGGTGGGGCCGAGCCGACCCCTCAGGGGAGAGTTCTCACTAGGAGGTTGCCTTGGAGCGCCGTACTTTCCTGCGCGCGTCCGCGTTGTCCACCGGGCTGGCGGCGACGGGTGTGCCCCTCGCCTCGGCGGCGTCACCGTTGCGGGTCCAGATTCTGCTCTACGAGGGTGTGGAGGAGCTGGATTCCATCGCGCCTTTCGACGTGCTGTCCATCGCCGCCACCATGGGCGGCGCCATCCGAACGACGCTGGTGTCGACCGACAAGCCGACCATGGTCACCGCGTCGAGAGGTCTGCGGATGGAGGTACCGCGCGGCTGGTCACCGCAGGACGCCGATGTGCTGATCGTGCCCGGCGGCATGCGTCACGACCAGCCAGGATCGGGCATGCACCGGCTGCTCGCGGACAAGGCCTTCATCCGGCGCCTCGCCGGCGTCGAAGCGATCATGGTCGGGGTCTGCACCGGCGTGATGGCCTTGTCGGCGGCCGGGTTCACGCGCGGCAGACCGGCCACCACTCACGCGGACAGCAAGGCCGCACTCGCCGCACAGGGCGCGAAGGTGGTCAACGCGCGCGTGGTCGATGACGGCGACCTCGTCACGTGCGGTGGCATCACCTCCGGTCTGGATGCCGCGGTCTGGCTGGTCGAGCGGTTCCTGGGCGCGCAGTTCGCCAACCAGGTCGAGACCGTGTTGGAGTACGAGCGCCGCGGCACGGTCTGGCGCAACTCGTAACGCAGCTCGAAGGGTGGACCACCCCGGCGACGAACGCGCCCCGGGGCTGGTCCACCGAGGTCAACGAGACGGTGCCGCGGCCGTGGAGCACCGCGTCCGGCGTAACGGCACACCGTGGTTTGCGCCGAGCGGGACCGACCGGACCGATGAGTTGAGCACGTACATCCGGTCTTCATTCAGCAACGGCCGCAAGATCCGCGGCCCATCCGAAGGAGACCTTGTGACGTACTCGGTGAACGACGACGCGCGCCCCCAGCTCAAAGCCCTCGACGTGCTCGTCGGAACGTGGAAGTTGAGCGGCGAAGCGGAGGGCGAGACGACGTACTCGTGGATGCGCGGCGGGCACTTCCTGATCCAGCGAGCGAGTCTGACCCAAGGCGGCGAGACGCACCACGTGACCGAGGTCATCGGCTATGAGAAGCCGTTCATGGCCGAGCAGGCCGCCGAGACCATCTCTTCACGGGCCTACACCGACAGCGGGGACACTCTTGACTACACCTGGGAGCTGGAAGGCGAGGTGCTGACCATCTGGGGCGGCGAGAAGGGGTCACCCGCGTTCGCGCGAGCGACATTCAGCGCCGATCGCAACACACTGACCGGCGCCTGGCAGTGGCCTGGCGGCGGATACGAGTTCAGCGCGACCCGGGTCTCGTCCAGGGCCGGCTCGTAAAGACGGCGAAGTCGGGTAGCACGTGCCCCGTCGCGATCGAACCGAAGAGGTTCAAGCGACTTGTTCATGGGACTCAGTCGTTATCATGCAGCCATGGCTCACGTTCCCGCGGCCGAGCGCCGCCCTCAGTTGATCAAAGCGGCCATCGACTACATGGCGAGGGAAGGGGTCGCGGCGGGAAGCACACGTGCCATCGCCGCCGAGCTGGGAGTGGCCCAGGCCACGGTGCACTACACCTTCGGCACGAAGGAAGAGCTGTACCGCGCCGTCATGGAGCAGCTCAAACAGGATCTGATCGCGCAGGTCGAGGGAGCGGCGCCGACCGGAGCCGGGTTCGAGGAGACGGTCGGCACGCTGGCCGCCGCCCTGTGGCGGACGGTCCGCGAGCAGCCCGCCAGTCATCAGCTCCTGATGGAACTGACCATGTTCGCGCTGCGCTCCCCCGCCCTGAACGAGGCTCTTGAAAGTCACAACCTGGGCGCGACCGAGGTGACGGCGCGACTGGTGACCGAGGCGGCCGAGCGCACCGGCCTGACCCTCGCCCAGCCCGCGGAGACGATTGCGCGGTTCTTCCTCGCCGGCTTCGACGGGCTGATGCTGCAGCACCTCTCGCACCCCGACGAGGAGGCCGAGCACGCCTGCCTCCAGGCGTTCGTGTCCGCAGTGGTGGCGATGGCCGGCGGCCGCCTGGACCTGGTGTCCGTACCTTCGAGCTGACAGCGGTCGGGCGCTCGCGCCGTTGCCACGTGGCTCATGGCTTCGGTCCCGTGAACTCGGACTCCTTCTCCAGGGCGGCCGAAGTCCCGGTCCCTTCGCCGGACTCGGAGTCACTCTCCGCTCCTGCCGCCGCGGTACGGTCCTTGCCGGGGAGCAGGAAGGCCACGGCCACCGCCCCCACTCCCAGGATCGCCGCGCCCACCAGGCTGGTGTGAGCCACCGCGTCCGCGAAGGACGAGCCGACCGCGTCCGCCATCCGGTGCGCGCCGTCGGCGAGTTGGCCGGCCTGCTCCTCGAGCTGTGCGGCCTGCTGCGGGTCGGTCGCCCGCGCCGCCTGTTCGGTGAGTTGCCGGGCCTGGTCGCCGATGCCCTGGGCGACCCCGTATCCGGCGGCGACCGAGTCCTGCGCCTGGCTCAGTGCGTCGGCGGGGAGTTCGCTGCCCGCGGTCGCGTCCGACAGGCCCGAGGAGTACGAGGTCGACAGCACTGACCCGAGGATGGCGATGCCGATCGCCCCGCCCAGCTCCTGCGAGGTGTCGTTGACCGCGCTGCCCACGCCCAGCTCCTCCTCCGGGAACGTGCCCATGATCGCGTCCGTGCAGGGCGCGAGCGCCAGGCCCATCGCGAGCCCGAGGGTGCTGAGGGGTGCCACGAAATCGCCGTACGACGACGACTTGTCGATCTGGGTGAGCAGCGCGAGTGCCGCCGTGCCGCCGACCATGCCCGCGACGATGGTCACCTTCTGACCGAAGCGCGGGGTGAGGTAGCCGGTCAGCACGGAGCCGGCGAAGACCGCGCCGGCGAGCGGCAGCATGCGCAGGCCGGTCTCCAACGCGTTGTATTCCAGGACGAACTGGAGGTGCTGGGTGACGTAGTAGAAGGCGCCGAAGATCGCGAGGAGGAACAGGACGACGGCGATGTTGGCACCGGTGAACGCGCGGTTCGCGAAGTGGCGCAGGTTGAGGAGGGGATGCGGGTGGTGCAGCTCCCACAGGACGAACGCCACGAGCCCCGCGACCGTGACGACCGTGGCCGTGACCGTCTTGGTGTCCCAGCCGTGCGGGGCCTCGATGAGGGTGAAGACCAGTGCGGCGATCCACGCCACCGACAGCAGACCGCCGACGTAGTCGATCCGCGGGCTGTGCGTGGCCTTGGACGGCGGTACCAGGACAAAGGCGCCGACGATGGCGAGGATGATCACGGGAATGTTGATCAGGAAGGTGGACTGCCAGCTGAAGCTCTCCAGCAGCATGCCCGCGAACAGCGGTCCAGCCGCGATGGCGATCCCGGCGGTGCCCGCCCACAAGGTGATCGCCCTGGTCCGCTCGGCGCGCGGGAAGGTCGCGGCGACGAGGGAGAGCGTGGCGGGCATGATGAGCGCCGCGCCGACACCCATCACGGCACGGGCCGCGATGACCCCGATGGCGCTGTCGACGAGTGAACCCCCTATCGCTCCGCCGCCGAACAGGACGAGCCCGAGAACGAGTGCACCGCGTCGGCTGTACTTGTCGCCGATCGCGGCGAACAGCAGCATCAGCGCGGCGTACGGGATGGTGTAGCCGTCGATGACCCACTGCAGGTCCGTGCTGGTCAGGCCGAGGTCCTGGGTCATGGAGGGGGCCGCGACCGTGAGAGCGGTGTTGGCCATCACGATCATCAGCAGGCTCAGACAAAGGACGAGCAGAGCCCACCAGCGCCGGGCGTAGGGCCGGTCCATGCTCTCGACCGGTTCGTTCATGAATACACGCATGGCCAGATCAGTCCTTCCGCCAAGGGGTCCGCGCGATGCCTCACGGGCAGGGGCGGGCGCACGGACAGAAAGGCACGCGACGCCTTCCGTTCGACGGACTTTATCACTCGACAAAGTCAAAGGATCGAGTCTGGCTCGCGCAGCCGTTGAGAGATGAGTCGCACAGTGGCCGGCCGCCTGGGCGCCCAGGATCAATGCGCCGACGACGCGCGCCACGGACACCCGCGATCGGATCGCGGGGGCGGATCAGCGAATGCCGGAGGGCCAGAGGCCAGAGGCGAGGGGCGAGGGGCAAGGGGCCGAGGGGCCGAGGGGCGGGCGGCGGCTATGCCGCCGCTGGCAGAGCGCAGCCATCCGTGCACACGTCGGCCCCGCAGGAGATACCCGTGGGTTTCCCCGCCTATTTCATGCCGCAGGCCGACGATCTTCGTGCCGGGGCACGCCGGCACCCCGGGCCGTCGTAGGACGTCGGCCCGGGGTGCGGAGCGGCTTCGCCGAGGTCGGACGATCAGTGGCCGGCGACGACGCCGGACAGCTCGTTCGTGCTCTTCGGCAGGGTCACGGACATGACCTTCTTGCCCGACTCGATGTCGATCGTGTGCAACTTGCGCTTACCCGGTTCGGAGACGTACGCGATGTCGTCACGGACGAAGAGGGTGGGCCGGGGCTGCTGCCAGTCCAGCGGCTCCTGCCACTCGTCTACGACGGGGATCTTCTTGTCCACCTTGCCCGTTTCCGGGTCGATGACGTGGAGGGTGCCGTTGGTGCCCAGGAGGAGTGCCTCGCCGTTGGGTCCGCGGCCGAGTGAGCGGAAGGAGTAGCTGGTGCCCAGGTCGACGAGGCGCAGTTTCCCGGTCTCGGTGTTGATGAGGGAGATGCGGGTCGGCCGCTCCAGTTCGGCCTCCGGGTCGGTCTTGTAGTCGCCCAGCAGGATGGGCGACACGTCGCTGCCACTCTGGTTACCGATGCGGCCGTAGTCGTCGGGGGCGTCGACCTTGGTGAACTTGCCGTCCTTGTAGATCAGGATGCCGTCCTCGCAGCCGATACCGATGGCCTCGCCCTTGGCCGCGGCCTCGCCGTGGACGCCGGGGCACTTCTCGTTGCGCTTGATCTCCTTGTTGTTCTTGTCCAGGACAAGGGCGCCGGTGCGCTTCTCCTCGGTGCCGAGGGTGCTGAGGAGTTCGCCGTTGCTCAGTTCGATGGCGACGCCGTGGTGCGGCTCGGCGGAGGTGTAGGTGCGGCCCTGCGGCTTCTTGCCGCCTTCGAGGTCGTCGGGGTCGAAGACGTTGACCTCGCCGGTGCCGTCGGTGAACAGCACCGTCTTGTCGGCGTGCCGTACCACGTGGCCGGGCTTGGCGCCCTTGTACTCGATGCCGGTGAAGGCCTGTTCGGTGACGCTCAGAACGCGGAAACCGGCATCGGTGGAGACCATGACGTGGGAGTCGTCGCCGGCGGGGTTGAGGCGGTTGAAGCCGGGCAGCTCGACCGTGGCGGCCAGCTTCAGGCTCTCGCCGTCCAGGACGTACATACCGCCGTCGAAGGTGGCGACCAGCGGGTCCTTGACCGCTACGGCCTTGGCCTGCGGCGTGCCCTCGGCCTTCGTGTCGGAGGAGGAAGTGGACTCGCCTCCGCAGGCGGTCAGGACCGCGGAGACCGCCAGGGCGAGGGCCGTGCCCGTGATGGCCCTGGTGCGTATCGGCTTGTTCACCGGTGTGTTCCTTTCTGTGCCGCGCGAGCGCGGCGGTGGGTGCGGATGCGGGTGTGGGTGTGCTTGAGGGACCGGTCGGCCGGTGTCCACGTCAGGGGCGCTGGTTCAGGCGCTGGTCAGGCCGTCCGCCATGGCGGTGGTGTTGGCGCGCATCATCTGCAGGTAGGTGCCGGCGCCCTTGCCCTTCGCGGTCAGCGATTCGGAGTAGAGCTCGACGACGCGCACTTGTCCGCCCATCTCCGTACGCAGCACTTCGGCCAGCCGCTTGGGCTGGGAGGCGTCCGCGAACACGGTTTGTACGCCCGCCTTCCGCATCGCCTGGGTGAGTGAGCGCAGGTCGGAGGAGCTGGGCGAGGCCAGCGTCGTACCGCTCGGGATGACCGCGCCCACCACCCGGAAGTCGAAGCGTTCGGCGAGGTAGCCGAAGACGTGGTGGTTGGTCACCAACGCGCGCCGCTGTTCGGGTATGCGGTCGAAGGACTTCTCCATCCAGGTGGTGAGGCCGGCGAGTTGGCCGTCGTAGCGGTCGGCGTTGGCGCGGACGGCCTTCTCGTCGACGCCGTCCACGTGCTCGACCACCTGGTCGGCGATCAGGCCGGCGGCCTTGCGTACGCGGTCGGGGTCCGTCCAGAAGTGCGGGTCGGGCTGCCCGGCCTCCTCCTCGGGTCCGCCGTCGTCGTGGGCCTGGAAGGTGAGCGGGTCCGCCGCCTTGCCGGCCTCGAAGGTGGCCACCCCTGCCTCGCGGGCCGCCTCCACGTGCCGCAGTACGTTCTCTTCAAGACCCAGCCCGTTGAAGATCACCAGGTCGGCCCGCTCCAACTCGGCGGCCTGCACGGCCGACAGACCGAAGGAATGCGGGTCGGCGTTCGGCTTCATCAGCACCGTCACCTCGGCCCCGTCGCCGACGATCTCCCGGGTGATGTCGCCCAGGATGTTGGTCGTCACGACCACCCGGGGCTGGTCACCGCTGCTCGTACAGGCGGTACCGGCACCGGCCAGGGCGAGGACGAGCAGGACCGGCAGGAAAGTGCGCAGCGACCACGGCCGTCGCGTCCGTCTCGTCTGTCGTGTCATCGGCCTGTCTCCACCATCAGGGCCGGCTCGATGTCCAGGTCGAAGGTGCGCGCGACGCGCAGGTTGTCGTTGTAGTCGATCTCGTACACGCGTTTGCCTTGGGGGTCGTTGAGGTATGCGCGGCTGCGGTCGACCTCGATGACCGGTCCCGCGCTCTGGTCGGTGGCGGCCTCGGGCGCGCCCGTCACCAGCGGCTTTGTCTTCGAAAGCGGCTTGCCGGTGGAGATGTCGTAGCCGTGCAGCGATCCGTCGGACTGGAGCACGATCAAGGGAGAGCCCTCGCCCGCCGTGTTTGCCGCGACGACGGGACCGGTCTTCACCCGTGTCCACGTGCGCTCGGTGACGTCCAGAACCCACACGGCCCGCTCCCCGGCCGAAGCCGTGAGCGTGTCGCTGCCGGGCCGGGACCGGAAGGCCGTGGCCCGTTCCTTCTCGGGTACGTCCTCGCCGTACGGGATCCGCTGGACCGTGAACGCGCCGTCGGTCTCACGGACGAGCAGGGCACCGTCGGCGCAGCCCAGAACGACTCCGCGCCGGGTGACGGCATCGCCCCGCGGGTCCTCGCACACCGCGTCCGGCGACGCGACGCGCTTGCCCGCGCGGTCGTACACCGCGAGCCGCGCGGCGTCCTGCCCGTTGTCGGTGAGGCTGGTGAGGCTGAGCAGGTGCTCCGCATACGGCACGACAACGCCCGCCTGTGTGTCGGGAAGCGTGCGGGGCGAGCCGGCCCTGCCCTTCTCCAGTTCGGCCCGACGGTAGATCCTGGCGCGGCCGTCCTCGTCGGTCACCGTGGTCACGGCGGCGTCGCTGCGGACGCGGGTGCCGGGCCCTCCGGGCAGCCGGCCCACGTCACGTACGGCCGCGCGGTAGTAGTGGACGTGGTCGCCGTGATCCACCGTCCAGGCGCCGCCGTCGAGGACGTGCAAACCGCCCGAGGTGTGGAAGTAGCCGAGCCGGCCATCTGTGGTGAGCCCGGTGGTGCCCGTCCTCCGGGACACCTTCTGCGCCTTTCCGGTGATCAGATCGAGCACCCGGGTGTCTCCGGTTCCCGGGTCGTTGAGCAGCAGCCGTGACTGCTGCTCCGCCTTCTCCTGTGCCCCCTCGACGTACCCGTGCGGAGGGGAGGCCGAGGCGCGGGACTTCGGAGCGGACGCGTCGTCGTTCTGACCGGCGCAGCCAGTGGTGAACACGGAGAGGGCCACGAGCGCGGCAGCCCCCCAGGGCATGACGTTGCTTCGGACGAGCAAGGAGATCGCCTCAGGTTCTTTTCAGTCGGTTGCCGCGGCGGGCACGCCGACGAAGCGCGCACGGCGGTGGTCGCGGAGACCGGATGCCAGGTGGGAGAGGAAGAACAGGGCCACCGCGAGGGCCGAGACGGTCGCGCCGGCCGCGGTGCTCAGATGCCAGGACAACAGCAGCCCGCCGAAGGTGGCGGTGATACCGAGCAGCGCCGCGAGGGCCATGACGCCCCGCACACTGCGCGCCCAGGGCAACGCGGCCGCCGGCGGAGCGATGAGCAGGCCCAGCACCAGCAGCGTCCCCACGATGTGGAAGGAGGCGACGATGGCCAGCGCCAGCAGACCGAGCAGCACGGCGTGAGCGAGCCGGGGACGCAGGCCGAGCGTTCGAGCCTTGCGCGGGTCGAAGGCCAGGGCGAGGAACGCCCGGTGGCCGAGGACCGAGACGACCAGTGCCAGCAGCAGCGCCACACCCAGCAGCACCAGGTCCTGCTCACGGACGGCGAGGACGTCACCGAAGAGGAACCCGGTCAGGTCGACCGCGAAGGACTGCGAGCGCGACACGATGATGACGCCGAGGGACAGCATCCCCACGAAGAGCAGGCCGATACCGGTGTCCTGGGACAGCCTCGGGGTGCGGCCGAGGACGGTGACACCGGCGGTCATGACGACCGCGCTCAGCACCGCCCCGACCAGCAGGTTGCCACCGAACAGCGCGGCGAGGGCGACTCCGGGCAGTAGCCCGTGGGACATGGCGTCACCCAGGAAGGCCATCCCCCTGAGCACTACCCAGGTACCGGCCAGTGCGCAGATCACCGACACCAGCATCCCGCCCCACAGGGCCCGTTGCACAAAGGTCACCTCGAAGGGAACCGTCAACCACTCCATGCGATGGACATTACAATGAAAATCATGTTCAAAAAATCCCCTCCTTTCGGCCAAGCCGAGGACAGGACGTCCCGCGTCCGCTTCACCGGGCTCTCCGCCGGCTACCCGGGCCGCCCCGTCCTCCATCAACTGGAAGCGGAGATACCGGCGTTGGCCACCACCGCACTCGTCGGCCCGAACGGAAGCGGGAAGTCCACCCTGCTCGGAGTCCTGGCCGGCGTGATCCAACCCACATCGGGCGAGCTCCACCACCACGGCGACCGGCCACCGGCGTTCGTCCCGCAGCGCGGCGCCGTCGGGGACGCACTGCCGCTGACGGTCAGGCAGATGGTGGAAATGGGGCGCTGGGGCGAACGCGGACCGTGGCGCAGACTGACCCGGCAGGACCGCGTTACCGTGGAACAGGCCATGGAGAGGCTCGGTATCAGCGACCTCGCCACCCGCCAACTCGGAGAACTGTCCGGCGGACAGCGGCAACGCGCCCTGATCGCCCAAGGACTCGCCCAGGAATCGGACCTGCTCCTCCTGGACGAACCGACCACGGGACTCGACCCCGAGGCGAGGGGCTGGATCGGCGCGCTGCTGACCGAACTGCCCGCTGACGGAGTGACCGTCGTCCACGCCACCCACGACCTCGAAGCCGCACGCTCCGCGGACGCCTGCCTCCTCCTCCACAACGGCCACCTGGCAGGACAGGGGCACCCCGAACAACTTCTCACCGCGTCAACGCTCGCCCACATCTGGCAACCGACGTGAGGTGACCGCCAATGCCCTGCCTCGTGGAGACGGCACTCATGTACTCACGTGCCGCGGCCGCAGGTCCGGCCCGGCTCACGTAGGCACCCAGCCATGGAATCGGCGTCCGATCACGGTCTTGATCCGCGACAGCGTCCAGGCCTGACCCGACCAACCGTGTGCCACCGCCCCCGGGCCAGTTCCTGTTCCTGTTCCTGTTCCCGTTCCAACACGATGAACAGCACTTCACTACTTCACTCAACTTGGCCTGGACAGCGGCCCCTTCGGTGCCAGGGCACGCTCCCCGCCCTGGCAGCGGGTTCTTTCACGGATTCCAGTGCATCGACTCAGATACTCGCTCGAAGCGCCGGGCGGCCAGCTCCTGCCTCCGGATCGCCCAGTGAAGTGAAAAGCCTTCCCTGCCGCCGATGCTGGGATGCCAGTCCGCCAACAGCGCCCAGTCCTCGAGGTCCCAGGTCTCGTCCGAGGAAATCGCAGCTGATTCTACGGGGTTCACGTCCATGGATTCCTCCAGGGCGTACCCGCCCACTTGCACCCACCCACCGCGGGGGAAGTCACGGCCGTCCACGTTCCACAAATCCGAGTTGATGCTCACGTAGGGCGCCCAGGGAAGTTCCTCGCCCCGCCAACCATGGTCCGTGGCCTTCGCCTTCGAGCTGTGGAACGGCAGGGACACATCGGCGGCCATATGCAGTTCACCCTGCGGATATTGCTCCGATATCTCCAGACAATCCGGATCCTCATCGTAGTACTCGAAGGTAATTACCCGTTCCTCGACGGCCGCCCCCTCGGGGACGTACATCACTTGACCGCCACCGTCCAGGTCGGGGAACGCGAATAGCAGCAGACGACCGTCGGGCGGCAGCGGAAGTCCCGTCACCTTTTCAGACAGATCTACACAATTGAGCGAGGCGACGAACGGAAACTCGGGTTCTGGGGCGCCAGGGGGAAGCAGCAGGGGTCCGCCATAGCGGCCCACGACAGGCCCGTCCCCGTCCAGCGTCAGGGTCGCACAAGGAAGGGCGGCACCTATCCACTGTTCCACGACGCCGGAGGGGATATTCCGCCTCACCATCTCCGCACGGTACCGGTCCAGCTTGTCCAACATCTCAGGCATCATGCGGGAACTATAGTGCGCCAACTCACGCCATACATGCGGTGCGCACTCGCTAACGTAGTTCGCTGCCGCCACCTCGAACCGAACAAAGGATGGTTCCGCAATAATCTCACCTCCGAAGAACGACGATCCTCGTCGTACCAGCTCGCAATGCACTTTCCGCTCCCCGCTCAAGGATCCGGACGCACTGCGACGGAAAGGGCTACGGAATCCAGGGAGGTAGTCATGCGTGGCGGGTCGTCATTCGCGCAATAGTGCGCCGCCGTTGATCGACCAGACCTGGCCGTTGATCCACTCCCCGTCCTCGGAGAGCAGGAACGCCACCACGCCGGCCAGGTCGCCGGGTTGGCCGAAGCGAGGGCTGGGGATGGTCATCCGCGCGAATTCCAGTGCCTCCGGGGTCAGGGCCATCTTCTCCGCGGACTCGGTCATCACCACCCCGGGTGACACGCAGTTGCAACGGATGCCCTGCTTGCCCCAGCGGGAGGCGACGTGGCGGGTGAGCGCGTTGATCCCGGCCTTGCTCGTCTGGTACGCCGCACGCTTGTGGTCGCCCACGTGCGCGGACGCGGAGGAGGTGTTGACGATCGCTCCGCCGCCCCGTTCGAGCAGCAGGGGAAGAGCCGCACGGCAGGTGAGCGCGTAGCCGATCAGGTTGATCTCCAGGGTACGCCGCCAGACGGCCGGGTCCATGTCCAGCAGGTCGCCGTCACGGCCCAGCACGTCCGCCGAGGCGTCGGCGCCGACGTTGTAGAGCCCGTCGACTCCGCCGAGTTGATCGACGGCGGTGTCGAACAGTCCTTGTACCGACCGCTCGTCGGCGAGGTCGAACTCGACGGCGAGGGCGGTTCCTCCGCCATCGCTGATGCGCTTGGCGGTGGCCTGCGCAGCGTCCATGTTGATGTCGCCGATCACGACCGTGGCGCCCTCGGCGGCAAGGCGCTCGGCGGTGCCGGCGCCGATCCCGTTGCCGCCTCCGGCGATGACAATGCGCTGTCCGGTGAGTCCCCTCATGGCATGACTCCTGTTCCTGTGTTCCTGTGTTCCTGTGTTCCTGTGTTCTTGCGTGGTGTGGTGCGGGGTGCGACCGCACGCCCGGCCGGCGACTCCTCGCGCGGTGCGCGGTCGGCCGGACCAACTTGTGAGCTGATGCGCTTGACGAACCGCTCCTGGTGCTCGGCGAGTTCGGGAGTGGCTCGGATGCCCTCTCAGGACCTCTCAGCCCATGACGTGGGGTTGGCCGGTCCAGGCAGTGAGTCCGCCGTCGACGGCGAGGGTGACGCCGGTGATGTACGAGGCGTCGTCGGAGGCGAGGAACGCGACCACCGACGCGATCTCGGACGGTTCGGCGGCGCGTCCCAGCGGGATGTGGTCTTCGTAGCGGTCGCGGACATCGGTGCGGGCGTCCAGCCACTGCCGCAGTCCCTGGGTGAGGACGGGCCCCGGGGCGATGGCGTTGACACGCACGCCCTGTTTGCCGAAGTCGACGGCGACGCTGCGGGTGAGGTTGATGACGGCGCCTTTGGCCGCGTTGTAGGCGGCGAGGTTGTAGTCGCCGCCGAGTCCGGAGATGGATGCGGTGCTGACGACGGAGCCACGTGTTGCCGCCAGGTGCGGCAGGGCGTAGCGGATGGTGTGGAACACCCCGTTGAGGTCGACGTTCAGCACCGCTGTCCACCCGTCGAGGGTGACGTCGGCAGCGTTGCCGGGAGCGGCGATACCGGCGTTGGGAACGACGAGATCGAGCCGGCCGTGCTCGGCGACGACCTCCTCGATCACTGTCCGTGTGGCGTCGGCGTCCGAAACATCAAGCACTCGGGGCTGCAGACGCTTCGAGCCGTGCTGCGTCGTGAACGACACGACAGCGTCCGCATCGATGTCCACCGCGACAACGACAGCGCCCTCGACCAGCAGGCGTTCGGTGATCGCGGCACCGATACCGGAGACTCCGCCGGTGACCATCGCCACCTTGCCGTCGAAACGGCTCTCTGCCCTTGCGTTCATCTCAATGCTCTCTTTTGGGGTGGGCCAGTCGACGCTGAGCTCAGGGGTCAGGGGTCAGGGGTTCTGGTAGCCGTGCGGGCCCGGCCTTGTCTGCGCCGCGGCACGTTCGCCGCGGCGTCGCCGCCGACGTTGTAGAGCCCGTCGACTCCGCCGAAGCGGTCGACGGGGGCTTCCTCTCTCGGCCGGACAGGGCCCACTCCCACGAAGCACATTAACCGACACTCGCAGGAAAACCAACAGATGTCGTTTATGCAGTCGATCCCGGCGCATGCGACAGGCCGGCGGCCGGCGCCGTCCTGCAGCGCCGAGCCCGTCACCAGCCCAAACGCCCCTTCTGGGGCAAGTAGCTAGCCGATGATGGTGTTGAGGAACGCCACGAGGGCCAGGAAGGCGCCCGCACCCGTGAGGGTGGCCTGTGCCCAAGACGCCCCGGCCAGTGCGGACATGCCACCGGCCGCGCACGCTCCCACGACGCCGAAGAGCAGGACCACGGCGGCCCTGACGGACAACAGCGGTTCAGGGCCGGGGTCTTCGGTCTGGCGTCGATCCACTGAGCACTCCCAAGAAGACGGCTTCCCTCACTCCCGGACGGAGGTCGTGAGCATGTCGAGGGTCACAACTCACCGTCGGGGGGCGAGACTTACCTGGAATACTCATGGGTGTCTGAGTACCTTGTACATGTGGTTCGACAGGATCTGACAGTTTCGGACGACGTCCATCAGGCGTGCCGAATGGGAGGTGCGTATGGCCCTCATACGGAAACCCGACGTTGCGCCGGGTCCGCTGGCGGATCTCCTGACGGCCCTGTACCTGCTCCACCTGCGCGGTGGTGAGCCCAGCATGCGAGAACTGGCTGACCGCACACGGCTGCTCAGCCATGACACCGTCCACCGGGCGCTGACCCGTCCCGAAGCGCCACGCTGGCGGTCCCTGGAAATGGTGGTGACCGCGCTGGGCGGAGACGTCGGGCACTTCCGCGACCTGTGGGTATCGGCGCGCCTTGCCGAGGAGGGCGAGCGCGGTCTCTCGCAGGCAGCCGAGCCGGAGGCCGCTCGTTCCCGGGACATCGCCCCGGCGGCGATTCCCTCCACCCGGCCGGCACGGACGCAGGGCCCGACGACTCTGTCGTCCATCGGTGCGCGGGGTGGAACGCGCGTCCTGGTCGTCGACCATCATCCGCTGTGGCGTCGAGAGGTCACCGCCCATCTGAAGGCCGCGGGATACGACATTGTCGCCACAGTCGACGACGCGGCCGGGGCACTACGCGAGGCGCGCGCGAGAGCGCCCCACGTGGTCGTCACGGGGATGCATCTGCCGGACAGGTCAGGTGCGCGACTCTGCCGCGAACTGCGGGACGGTGACGTGGCGGCCCGGGTCCTGGTCTTCTCCGCCAGCCGGGAGCCCGAGGACGTACGGCAAGCTCTGGCATCGGGTGCCACCGGCTATCTGCTCAAGTCGTCGACGCGCGACGAACTGGTCGACGCGGTGCGCAGAACGGCCGCAGGCGAACCGGTGTTCAGTCCGCGGCTGGCCGGCCTCATGCGCGGTGACTCCGCCCTTGGTGACTCCGCCCGTGGTGACGTCGCAACCCCGGCCGACGGGAGGGAACAACCCGCAGCACGCCTCACCACTCGGGAGACCGCGGTCCTGAGGCTGGTCGCCGGGGGCATCGGCTACCGAGAGGTGGCCCAGCGCCTGGCGATCTCGGTCCGGACGGTGCAGAACGATGTCCAACGCATGCTGGGAAAACTGCACCTGCGCAGCCGACTGGAACTGGTGCGGTACGCCGTCGAGCGCGGCCTGGCCGACCGTCAGGGATAACCGCAGCCGCCACACCAACCAGGCTCAGACGGAACGGTTCCCAGCTCGACCGTGCCCATTTCCGATCAGGCCGCCCAACCGATCGCACTCTGCGCGGACCCGATACCGTGACGGCCGAGTACGCCAGACCCGCAACCGCGCGTGCGTCAGACCCGCAACCGTATGTGCGTCAACCGCCGTCCCCACCCGGGAGCCCGGAGATCACCGCGCGGGCTCTGCTGAGTGGAGGACAGATGACGGACACGGCTGCCTCCGCCCCGCGTGTCGCCGATCCGCGTCAATGGGGCAGCCGGACCGGCCGACGCGGACGGATGCTCGGTCTGCTGGGCTGTGGCGTCGTGCTCGCCGTACCGTTCGCCCTGCTCGTCGTACGGCTGACGGGGCTGGACGCGGGAACACCGCTCGCCGTTCCCGTGGTGCTCTTCCCCTACACGGCCGTGCTCAGCGTGCTCGTGCTGGGCACGATGCTCGCCGTCCCCGCTCTGCGCTCGCGATGGGCGGTGACCGTCGTCGCACTCCTCACGGCGGCTCAAGTCGCGCTGCTCGTACCGCGGTTCGTACCACATCAGCGGCATGTTCCCGCCGCCGCAGCCGAGTTGCGCGTGGCCACCCTCAACGCTGACGTCGGCGGCGCGGATCCGCGTGCGCTGGTGCGGCTGGTGCAGGCCGAGCGGATCGACGTACTGGCCGTGCAACAGCTGCCGTCCGCCGGCGTTGCCGCGCTCGCCGAGGCCGGCCTGGGCACGCTGCTGCCCCATCACGAGCTCCACCCCGAGTACGACTCGTCGATCTACTCGCGGATCCCGCTGTCCCACGGCGGCCCGCTGCACGCCGACACCGCCTGGCCGCAGACCACCGCGGACGTGACAGTCGGCGGACGCACCGTACGGCTGGTGGCCGTCCACACCTACTACCCGCTCGGTGACGCGAAACGCTGGACACGGGACATGACCGCCCTCACCTCCGTCGCCCGGCGCAGCGGCCCGGACACCGTCTTCCTGGGGGACTTCAACGCCTCCCTCGACCACGCGCCGATGCGTGAGCTGCTCGCGTCGGGCCTCACCGACACCCACGCCGAACTCGGCCACGGATGGGCGCGCACCTGGCCCGCCGGCAAGTCCCTCGTCCCGCCCCTGGTCCAGCTCGACCACGTCCTGCACGGCTCCGGCCTGGTCGGCGTCTCGGTCGGCGAACGGACCGTGCCGGGCACCGACCACCGGGCGGTCGTCGCCGAACTGGCGCTGCTGCCGGCGCGGGAACGGGCCGGGTGACGCCGGCCCCGTGGCCGTACCCGAACTCGGTGTCGGTGTCGGTGCCGGTGCCGGTGCCGGTGCCGGTGTCGGTGGACCAGTCGACCGTGCCGTCCCGCCGCGCTACCCCATCGGCTTCCAGGGCGACGTGCCCAGGATGTTGTCGGGGCCGATGTCGAGGGTGTCCTGGACGCGTACGGTCACCGTGTCGCGCCCCTTCTGCGGGGTGACTCGCAGGTACACGCCGTCCGTGTTGTGCATCCGCCAGACCAGGCCGGCCTGTGCTGCCTCGCCCGGATCGAGCGTGAGCGGCTCGGGGCCGGGGGCGTTGCCCGCCATGGGCACCTGGTCCGTCCCCTTCACGGTCCGCACCTCCGGAAACGGGTCGCCCGCCTCGTCGAGAACGGTGATGGCGGGATAGCCGTTCAACTCGTACGGCCGCTCACCGCAGTTGGTCAGGGTGAGGGTCATCGCGCGCAGTCCCATGGCGCCGTCCACCAGGCCTGTGCCGATGCGCACTCCGGACGGCGGGCAGCCGCCGCCCGCCTCCTGGAGCGGTCCGGGCGCGGAAGGTTCCGGAACGGGGGCGGCCGACACGACGGGCGGTGCCGAGGACGGCTTCCGCTCGGGCGGCTTCCGGTCGGGGTTGGCCTCCCGGTCCAGCTCGGCCCCGAGCCCGCAGCCGCCCACGCTCAGCGCCAGCACGGCGGCGGTGACGACGCTTCGGGCCACTCCACGGGGTATCGCGATCACGCGCCGATCATTGCACGGGGCCCAGGGCCTGTCTGGCCGGAAGGGCTCAATCCGCTCGCTCACGTGCCGTGACCAGGCCCGACTCGTAGGCGAACACAACCAGTTGGGCGCGGTCGCGAGCGCCCAGCTTGGTCATGGCGCGGCTGATGTGGGTCTTGGCCGTGAAGGGGCTGATGACCATGTGGGCGGCGATCTCCTCGTTGGTGAGACCGCGTGCGGCGAGCGCGGTGACCTCGCGCTCGCGGCGGGTGAGGCACTCCAGGCCGGGGGCGCTGGCCCGGTCCGGGGGCCGGGCCACGAACTCGCCGATCAGCGTGCGCGTGACGGACGGCGACAGCAGGGCCTCGCCGCGGGCGACGACCTCGATGGCCTGAAGGAGGTCGGCGGGCTCGGTGTCCTTGAGCAGGAACCCGCTGGCTCCGGCCCGCAGCGCCTCGAAGACGTACTCGTCCAGGCCGTAGTTGGTGAGAATGACGACGCGTACGCCGGACAGGTCGGGGTCGGCGGCGATGCGGCGGGTCGTCTCGATGCCCGTCATCACCGGCATCTGGACGTCGACCAGGGCGATGTCCGGCAGCTGCGCGCGCACCAGCGCCAGCCCCTGCTCCCCGTCGGCGGCCTCTCCGACCACCTCGACGCAGTCCTCGGCCTCCAGGAGGGCCCGGAAACCGGCCCGCATGAGGGCCTGGTCGTCGATCAGCGCGACCCTGATCACGCGGACCCCAGGGGAAGTCGGGCCCGTACGGAGAATCCGCCCTCCGCGCGCGGGGCGGCGTGCAGCGTGCCGCCGAGCGCTGTGACCCGTTCGCGCATGCCGGTGAGCCCGATGCCCTCGACCGGCGGCCGGGACGGCTCGGCGGCGCCCTCGTCGTCGACGCGTATCGTCAACTCCCCCTTGCCGTACTCCAGTTGGACGGCGACCTTGGCGGGTCCCGCGTGCCGGGCGGCGTTCGTGAGGGCCTCCTGGACGATGCGGTACGCGGCGCGGTCCACGGTCGCAGGCAACGAGCACTCGTGGCCGCTCACGGTCAGGTCGACGGCGAGGCCCGCCGCTCGGGCGCGCTCCACGAGCAGGGCCGGGCTGCCGGTCGGCTCGTCGGTGCGCAACACCTCAAGAGTGGCGCGCAGTTCGCGCATGGCCTCGCCGCCCGCCTCCTGGATGGCGAGCAGGGCCGGGGGTATCTCCTCGCCGCGCTTGCGGGCGAGGTGGACGGCGACGCCGGCCTGGAGCTTCACGATCGAGATGCTGTGCGTGAGGGTGTCGTGCAACTCGCGTGCGATACGCAGGCGTTCCTCGCCGGCCCGGCGCAGGGCCGCCTCCTCACGGGTCCGCTCGGCCTCCAGGGCACGCTGTTCCGTCTGCCGCAGATACGCCTGCCAGTTGCGGCCGGCCAGGCCGGTGACCACGGCGCACAGGAACCAGCCCGCGAGCAGGGCTATCCGCTCGACCGTGCCCTGGGACGTAGGATCCGTCGCCAGATACCCTCCGAGGAACACGGCGCTCGCGCCCGCGCCCACGGCCCGATGCCCCGCCTGGGCCGCCGTGTGGACGGCAGCCACCACAGGCAGGGCCGACAAGGGCCCCGGGTGGGCGTGCAACACATAGCCGGTCAGCACGGCCGTGGTGACGGCGAGCACCACGCGGGGAGCCCGCCGATAGGCGGCCAGCGCGAGCGAACCCGTCGCGATCAACGCGTAGTCGACCGGTGCCGTGTCCTCGTCGAAGGCCGCCGCGGACACCACGATCGTGCCGATCACGACGGCGAGCGCCGCGTCGGCGAGATACCTCCGTGTGGCCTGGTCCCCGGTCATGTCCGCACAGTAGACCGCCGCGGCGACAAGGGCGTCAGCCCTGTGGACAACCCCGCGACTACTCCCGGCGCAGTAGTCCGCCGGCCGGCCGCCCCAGTCGGCGCAGCCTCAACCGCATTCGCCCGTACGACGCCCTTAGGCACCCACGAGAACCACGCTTCTCTCCATGACCTCACCCTTCAGGTACACCGAGCCCATCCCGCCCAAGGCCGCCACCGGCCGCGCCGCCCAGGTCTACGAGCAGCTCGCCGAGGACTTCGGCATCGGGGACGCCGCGCCCTTCGTCGCGCTCTCCTCGGCCCCCGAACTCCTCGCGCCGGCCTGGGCCCTGCTGCGTGAGTCCCTGATCGCGGGCGCAGGCACCCGCACCGGCAAGGAGTTGGCCGCCGTGGGAGTGTCGCGCGCCAACAGGTGCCCGTTCTGCGCGGACGCGCACACCATGCTGCTGCACGCCACCGGCGACCACGCCCTCGCGGAGCGCCTGGCGCACGGGAAGCCCCCGGAGAACGAGGAGCACGCGCGCGTGCTCGCCTGGGGCGAGGCGACCCGCACCCCGGGCAGCCCGGACGTCTCGGCGCTCCCCTTCCCGGCCGCGCACACCCCCGGGTATGTGGGCACCGCCCTCTCCTTCCACTTCATCAACCGGATCGTCTCGTCCCTGGTGACCGAGAACCTGCTCCCGGGCAACGCCCAGCGCTTCCGGGTGGTACGCAGCCTGGGCGGCCGTTCGCTGGGCAGGACCGTGCGCCGGAACATCGCCCCGGGTGCGAGCCTCGCGCTCCTCGACGAGGACACCACGGGCCCAGGACCCGGCCCGTCCTGGGCGGCCGGCGCGACGGTCGGCCCGGCGTACACGGCGCTGCGGACGGCCACCACGGCGGGCGCCGGCCTCCTCACCGAGGCCGACCGGACCCTCGTACAAGAGACCGTCGGGGCATGGGACGGCACGCACCCGCCGCTCGCCCGGCGGGATCTGCCGGACCGGGAGGACAGGCCTGGCGCCCGGCTGGCCCTGCTGGCCGCCCTCGCTCCGTACCGCATCGCCGACGAGGACGTGGCGGCCTGGAAGAAGCCGCCGTACACGGACCACTGCCTGGTCCATCTCATCGCCTGGGGCGCGTTCACGGCCGTCGACCGCATCGAGCGCGCGCTGCCCCTCCACATCCACGAGGAGACCGCATGACCGAGACCCAGCCCCAGACCGTCGACTCCCGTCAGGCACAAGCCTGGAACGGACCTGTCGGGGCTCACTGGGCAGCCCACCACGAGCGCTACGACGCGATGCTGTCCGGCGTCGACGACGCGCTCTTCGAGGCCGCAGCGATCGCACCGGGCGCGCGTGTCCTGGACGTCGGCTGCGGCGCCGGCGCGACGACGCGGATCGCGGCGCGGCTGGCCGCGCACGGGCATGCCGTCGGCGTCGACATCTCGGCGCCGCTCCTCGACAGGGCGCGTGCGAACACCGCCGCCGAGGGCATCACGAACGCCGCGTACGAACGCGCCGACGCGCAGCTGCACCGCTTCCCGACGGCCGGGTACGACGTGGTCATCAGCCGCGGCGGGGTGATGTTCTTCGCCGATCACGCGGCCGCCTTCCGCAACCTCGGGCGGGCGCTGCGCCCCGGCGGTCGGCTCGCGTTCATCTGTCCGCAGCCGGTCACCCCGGACGCGGAGGAGGCGCGGGCGTTCGGTCTGCTGAGCAAGCTCCTCGGGCAGGACGAGCCCGACCCGGACACGGTCGCCGCGCACGTCGCGATGGCGTCTTTGTCCGACCCTGACCGTATTCGCGAGGTGCTCCAGGGATACGAGGACATCGACGTGACCCCGGTGGCCGTCGAGACCCGGTGGGGCCAGGACGCCGCCGACGCGGTCGGCTTCATCCTGTCCCGCACCCCCGGGCACACGGTCTCCGCCGCCACGCGCGCGGCCCTGGAGGACACCCTGCGCCCGTACGAGACCGACCGCGGCGTACGTCTGAAGGCCGGCGTCTGGTGTGTGACGGCGACGCGGCCGAGCTGAATCCACGAACCCCGGACCCGTCAACAGCCGAGCGCTGTCACCACACGGGCACGCAGCGAGTTCGCACTACCGCCCCACAGGGACTCGTGTGACACTGGCGTCCCGTCCGCAGTGCGGACCTTTCCGTACCCGTCCCCCACGAGAAGTGCGCCGTGCGTTCTCTTCATCTCGCTCTCGCCGTGCGTCTGCTGCCGGTCGTCGTCCTCGCCACGGCGGGCTGGGCGATGGCGTCCGGGCCGTTCGCCTCGACACCGGACGCCGAGAACAAGTCGGCCGCCGACAACGGCTCCAACTCCCCGTCCGCGCCGTCGACCTCGGCGGCGACCAAGACGTACGCCGACTCGCCCGCGCCGTGCGAGGGCATCTCGAAGAAGACGGTGACCTCGCTCGTGCCCGGCGCCAAGGCGGCGGGCAAGGAGATCCGGTCGACCGACGAGTCCCTGCGCCGCACCTGCTCCTGGAACGCGCTCAAGGGCTTCGAGTACCACTGGCTCGACGTGACGTACGAGATCAAGAAGTCCGACGAGGCGGCCGCGACGGCCTACAAGCAGCGCACGACGGACAACAGCGGCGGCGGGACGATCCCCGGTCTCGGCGACTCGGCCTACTCGGTGGTGAACCTCACCACCGAGGACAAGCAGCAGACGCGCGAGGGCATGGTGATCGCTCGCGCGTCCAACGCGCTGGTGGTCGTCACGTACAACGGCAGTGACTTCGAGACGAAGAAGGCGCCGGGTACGGACGAGATCAACAAGGGCGCCATCAAGGCCGCCAAGGAAGCGGTGACCGCGCTGGAGTCGGTTCAGAAGAGCTGACAGAGCCGACTTCCAACGCGGTCCACTGTGCCCGGTTCGGACGCCGGGTTCAGACGCTGGGTTCAGACGTTCGCGTTCGCCGATTCGCGTCCCCGCGTGGCCATCAGGACCAGGTAGAGCACCATCGACGTGCCGAGTCCCACGGCCCAGCCGTAGTCGGCCAGGTCCTCCAGGGCCGGGATGGGCCGCCCGTCGATCAGCGGATTGAAGTTCGCGCCGCCGACGGCCAGGACACCGCCGGTCACGAAGGCGACGACGGCCCGCCAGTTCCAGCCGTTGGTGTACCAGTAGCGCCCGCCCGCCCGGTAGAGGTCGGCCAGGTCGAGGGACGTACGGCGCAGAATCCAGTAGTCGGCGATGAGGATGCCCGCGACCGTGCCGAGCAGACCGCCGACCAGACCGAGCCAGGTGAAGATGTAGCCCTCCGGGTCGGAGTACAGCTTCCACGGGAAGATCAGCACGCCGAGCACGCAGGTGACGAGCGCGCCGGTGCGGAAAGTGATCTTCCTGGGCGCGATGTTGGAGAAGTCGAAGGCCGGGGAGACCAGGTTGGCCGCGACGTTCACGGACAGGGTCGCCACCAGCACGGTGACCAGCGCGAAGATGATGCCGAAGACGTTGTCGACCTTGGCCGCCAGCTGTACCGGGTCCCAGATCGCCTCGCCGTACACCGCCTGCGAACCGGAGGTGACCATCACGGAGAGGAACGCGAACAGCGTCATGGTGGTGGGCAGGCCGAGCGCCTGGCCCCACGTCTGGGCCTTCTGGCTCTTGCCGTAGCGGGTGAAGTCCGGGATGTTCAGCGCCAGTGTGGACCAGAAACCGATCATGCCCATGAGCGCGGGCGCGAACAGTTTCCAGAACTCCGGGCCCCAGCCGAGCTTCGAGGGCTGGTCGAGCAGCGGACCGAAGCCGCCCGCCTTGGTGCTCATCCACCACAGCAGGGCGCCGGCGCCGACCAGGACGAAGGGCGCCGCCCAGTTCTCGAAGCGGCGGATCGTCTCCATTCCCCGGTAGATGATGGCCACTTGGAGCGCCCAGAAGATCGCGAAGGACAGCCACAGCGTCCACGCGTAACCGCCGACGTGGGAGGCGTTCGCCCAACTGTCGCCGAAGAGCTTCCCGGCGAGGTAGTAGATCGCCTCACCGCCGATCCAGGTCTGGATGCCGAACCAGCCGCAGGCCACCAACGCCCGTACGACGGCGGGCAGGTTGGCGCCCCGGATGCCGAAGGAGGCGCGGGCGAAGACCGGGAACGGGATGCCGTACTTGGGCCCGGCGTGCCCGGTGAGCAGCATCGGGACCAGGACGATCACATTGGCCAGGGCGATGGTGAGTACGGCCTGCTTCCAGTCCATGCCCACGGCTATCAGCCCGGAGGCCAGGGTCCAGGAAGCGGTGTTGTGGGCCATGCCGACCCACAGGGCGGAGAAGTTGTACGTGGTCCAGGTGCGCTTCTCCACCGGGACCGGCAGCAGGTCCTCATTGGCGTACGGGCCGGTCGGCTGGGGTGCGCCGGGGGCGATCTCCACCCGCCCGTCGGAGCGGGTGACCTGGGCTGGGGGTGGGCTGTCGGCGGTGGGGACGGTCTCGGTCATGAGCAGGCCAATCGATCAGGCGGGACGGGAAAGGCCGTGCGGGGCCCCGGGCCCCTCCCCTGGACGGCGGGGAGGGGTGACAAGGGTGGGGGGTTGGGAGGGTGGGGAGGAGCGGTGGCGCGGGTCAGGCGTGGAGAGCGGGGATGACCTTCGACCCGTACGCGTCGATGACGGCTTCCTGCGCGTCGTGCATGTCGTACAGGGCGAACTGGTCGACGCCCAGGTCGCGCAGGGCGTTCAGCTTCTCGATGTGCTGTTCGGCGGTGCCGATCAGGCAGAACCGGTCGACGATCTCGTCGGGCACGAACTTGGTGTCGGGGTTGCCGCTGCGTCCGTGGTGCGAGTAGTCGTAGCCCTCACGGGACTTGATGTACTCGGTGAGCTCCTCGGGTACGGCGGCGGAGTGTTCGCCGTACTTGGAGACGAGGTCGGCGACGTGGTTGCCGACCATGCCGCCGAACCAGCGGCACTGCTCACGCGCGTGGGCGAGCGCCTCGGGCGAGTCGTCCTCGGTGATGTACGCGGGCGCGGCGACGCAGATCTTGACGTCGGCCGGGTCGCGTCCGGCTTCGACGGCCGCGTCTTTCACGGCCTTGACCATGTACTCGGTGAGATACAGATCGGCCAGCTGGAGGATGAACCCGTCGGCCTCCTCGCCGGTCATCTTCAGCGCCTTGGGGCCGTACGCGGCCATCCAGACCGGGAGTTCGGCGCCGGGCTTCACCCACGGGAACTTGATGACCGTGCCGCCGAGGTCGGCCTCGTCGCCGCGCCCGAGGGCCCGGATGACCTTCATGGCGCCGCTGATCCGGGCCAGGGTGTTGGGCTTGCGGCCGGCCACGCGCATCGCCGAGTCGCCGCGCCCGATGCCGCACACCGTGCGGTTGCCGTACATGTCGTTGAGCGTCGCGAAGGTGGAGGCGGTGACCTCCCAGGTGCGGGTGCCCGGGTTGGTCACCATCGGGCCGACCGTCAACTTCTGGGTGTTGGCGAGGATCTGGCTGTAGATGACGAAGGGCTCCTGCCACAGCACGGCGGAGTCGAAGGTCCAGCCGTACGTGAAGCCGTTGCGCTCGGCCCGCTTCATCAGGCTGATGACGCGGGAGGCTGGGGGGTCGGTCTGCAGGACGAGTCCGAAGTCCATGACTCTCCTAGTTCTGGTAGCGTCTCTTTGCCCCGCATGGGGCCGGTTCGGGCTGGACCGCAACTTTTGGGTTGGAAGCCCCTTTCTGGGGCGGAGTCACGGCGCCACTCCTGGTCGATGTGGCGGAACCTCAATGGAGGTACTGGCAAGTTGAGCGGGGCGTGTACTGGCCGTGGCCGGTCCGCCCCGCAAACTTCCGCTGGTCGATGACGAGTTCGCCCCGCGAGAGGACCGTCTCGACGCGGCCGGTGGTGCGCTTGCCCTCGTACGCCGAGTAGTCGACGTTCATGTGGTGCGTCTCGGCGGACATGACCTGCTCGGCGCCCGGGTCGTAGATGACGATGTCGGCGTCGGCGCCCGGCGCGATCGTCCCCTTCTTCGGGTAGAGGCCGAACATCCGGGCCGGGGTGGCGCAGGCGATCTCGATCCAGCGGCGGCGCGAGATGTGTCCGTCGACGACGGCCTGGTGGAGCAGGTCCATGCGGTTCTCGACGCCCGGCAGGCCGTTGGGGATCTTCGAGAAGTCGCCGCGGCCCAGCTCCTTCTGGCCGACGAAGCAGAACGGGCAGTGGTCGGTGGAGACCACCTGGAGGTCGTTGGTGCGCAGGCCCCGCCACAGGTACTTCTGGTGCTCTTTCGGGCGAAGTGGCGTGCTGCATACGTACTTTGAACCCTCGAAGTCGGGCTCCGCGAGGTTGTCCGTCGACAGGAACAGGTACTGCGGGCAGGTCTCGCCGAAGACGTTCAGGCCCTCGTCGCGCGCCCGTGCCAGCTCGGCGACTGCCTCCTGCGCCGAGACGTGCACGACGTACAGGGGAGCCCCGGCCACCTGCGCGAGTTTGATGGCGCGGTGGGTGGCCTCGGCTTCGAGGAGTGCCTTGCGGACCTCGCCGTGGTAGCGGGGGTCGGTCTCGCCGCGTGCCAGCGCCTGTTCGACCAGCACGTCGATCGCGATGCCGTTCTCGGCGTGCATCATGATCAGGCCGCCGTTCTCGGCGGAGCGCTGCATGGCGCGCAGGATCTGGCCGTCGTCGCTGTAGAAGACGCCCGGGTAGGCCATGAACTGCTTGAAAGAGGTCACGCCCTCTTCCACCAGCAGGTCCATCTCCTTGAGCGTGTCCTGGTTCACGTCGGAGACGATCATGTGGAAGGCGTAGTCGATGGCGCACTTGCCGTCGGCCTTGGCGTTCCAGGCGTCGAGGCCCTCGCGCAGCGAGTGGCCGACGCTCTGCACCGCGAAGTCGATGATCGTGGTCGTGCCGCCCCAGGCGGCGGCCCTGGTGCCCGTCTCGAAGGTGTCCGAGGCGTTCGTGCCGCCGAAGGGCAGCTCCATGTGGGTGTGGGCGTCGACGCCGCCCGGGATCACGTACTTGCCGGTGGCGTCGATGGTCCGTTCGGCCGTCCAGGCCTCGGCGGCGGGGGTGCCGCTTGCGGCGAGGGCGGCGATGCGGCCGTCCTCTACCAGGACGTCCGCGTGGATTTCGTCTGAGGCGGTGATTACTAGGCCACCGCGGATGACGGTACGGCTGCTCATGTTCCCTCTCCTGTCGTCGGCACCCCGGTGGAATGCGGTCGGAAAGTGCGGGTCGTCTGTGGCTGGTCGCGCAGTTCCCCGCGCCCCTTCGGGGGCGCGGGGCAGCGCCCCCGGATCAGGGAGCCGTCAGTGGCTCGTATGCGTCGGGGCGGCGGTCGCGGTAGAACTGCCAGCGGTCTCGGACCTCTCGGAGTTTGGCCATGTCGAGGTCGCGGACGACGAGTTCGGTCTCCTTGTCGCTTGCCACCTCGCCCACGAACTGGGCCTCCGGGTCCACGAAGTACGAGGTCCCGTAGAAGTCGTTGGGGCCCAGCTCCTCCACGCCCACCCGGTTGATGGCGCCCACGAAGTACTCGTTGGCGACGGCCGCGGCCGGCTGCTCCAGCTGCC
This sequence comes from Streptomyces sp. NPDC050704, assembly GCF_040654355.1. Classification (NCBI taxonomy): domain Bacteria; kingdom Bacillati; phylum Actinomycetota; class Actinomycetes; order Kitasatosporales; family Streptomycetaceae; genus Streptomyces; species Streptomyces sp. NPDC050704. The sequence continues at coordinate 49,535 of NZ_JBFAHW010000061.1, forward strand.
AGATGTAGCTGGACAGACCACGTGAGGTGGCCGAGGGGTTGAAGACGATCTCGGCGCCCGCGAGGCCGAGCGCGCGCCAGCCCTCCGGGAAGTGCCGGTCGTAGCAGATGTAGACGCCGATCCTGCCGACGGCCGTGTCGAAGATCGGCCAGCCGCTGTTGCCGGGTCGGAAGTAGAACTTCTCCCAGAAGCCCTCGACCTGCGGGATGTGGTGCTTGCGGTACTTGCCGAGGTACGAACCGTCCGCGTCGATCACCGCGGCCGTGTTGTAGAGGACGCCGGGCTGCTCCTCCTCGTACATCGGCAGCACGAGGACGATGCCCAACTCCTTGGCGAGCGCCTGGAAGCGCTGGACGATCGGGCCCTCGGGGATCTGCTCGGCGTACTCGTAGAACGCCTTGTCCTGGACCTGGCAGAAGTAGGGCCCGTAGAACAGTTCCTGGAAGCACAGGACCTGAGCACCCTGCGCGGCCGCGTCGCGGGCCGCCTGCTCGTGGACCTGGATCATCGATTCCTTGTCGCCCGTCCAGGCAGTCTGGAAGACGGCGGCGCGGATCACTCTGCTCATCGGGACCTCCGGTCGCTCGGTGTGCGGCGAGCTTAGGAAGGCCGGAGAGCGGGATTGAGTTGCACGGTGTCACGTCTGCGGGCGTGTGGCGTTCCACGGTGTCACTCTTGCGTCGACCCATGTTTCACCGCCGTTCTCCCAGGTCTTCCCGTGTTTCGGTCCTGTTGCGCGGCCGAGGGTCTCAGCCTTGTTGCGCGTCGTGCGCGAGGAGCGCGATGTGGATGGACGCGGCCTGCTCGAAGTCGTCGAGGTCGACGCCGAGCCGCCCCTCTATCGCCTCGAGGCGGCGGTACAGCGCGGGCCGCGAGACGTGGTGGAGCCGTGCGGTACGTGACTTGTTGCGGCCGGTCGCGAGATACGTGCGCAGCACCGGCAGCAGGTCCGCCTCCGCGTCCGCCTCGCACAGCAGCCCGTCCAGCTCCCGCTCGGCGAAGGACTGGACGTACGGGTCGTCCCGCAGGAGGCGGATCAGGCCCCGCAGATGTACGTCCCGCAGCCGCACCACAACCGGCACGTCGAGGTCGGTGGGGCTTTCGGCGACGGCGTCGGCCACGTGCTGGGCCTCGCGCAGCCCGGCCGGCACGTCGTCCCACACGGTCCGCGGATCCGCCGCCGCGACGACCGCCTTGCCGATCCCCGACTCCGTACGCAGCCGGGTCGCGAAGTGCGCGGCGAGGGCCTCCGCGTCCTGGTCCCGGGCCAGGCTCAGCAGGACGGCGGTGGCCCCTTCGGCCAGTTCGGCGACCAGCCCTGGCAGTCCCAACAGGCGTAGGACTCGGTCGAGTTGGGCCGGGTCCCCGTCCCGTACGACCAGCGGCACGAAGGTCCGGCGGTTGACCGGCAGTCCGGCGGCCCGTGCCCGGGGCAGCAGTTGCCGGGCCGGTACGACTCCGGAGACGAGGTCGGTGAGCAGGCCCTGCGCGGACTGCTCCTCCCAGGAGTGCGCGGAGCCGCCGCCGAGCATCCGGTGCAGGACGAGGGATTCGGCGGCGCGGTCGGCGAGCAGCCGTCCGGTGGCGGCGTCGCCCCGGTAGCCGCACAGCACGATGCGGCCCCAGCGCTCGCCGCGCCCGCCCAGTTCGGCGCGGACCCAGCCGTCGCCCTCACGGCCGCCGGCCTGCCGTGCGATGCGCTCCCAGTCGCGCAGCACGTCGTCCACGGCCGACCGCTCCCCCGCCGTCGCGAGGACGCGGTGGGCGAGGTTGGTGACGACGACGGGGCAGGCGCTGTGGCCCGCGATCTCGTCGAGCAGCCGTTGCAGCGGGGCGCCCGCGGTGATGAGCCCGGTGAGCGCGGTCCGTACGGCCTCCGAGAGACTGACGGCCGCGAACTTCCTTTGTACGAGCCTGGATTGGACCTCTTCGGTGAGTTCGGCGAAGGGGAACGGGCGGTGCAGCACCACCATCGGCAGCCCGCACCGCTCGGCCACACGGCGCATCACGTCGGGCGGCGTGGGGAAGGCCCGGCCGAGTCCGAGGACCACGGCCGAGGCCTCCGCGCGGTGCAGCGAGCGGATGTACTCGGCCTGCGCCTCCGGGTCGCCCGCGAGCAGCACGCCCGTGGTGAGCACCATCTCGCCGCCGCTGAGCATCACGCCGACGTCGGCCGCCTCGGCGACGTGCACCCAGCGCACGGCCCGGTCGAGCTGGCTCGCGCCGGCCACCACCTCGGGCTCCCCCGCGAGCACCCGTTCCAGGGTGAGGACCTGCCGGACCGACAGGGCGGGCTCCAAGGCGCTGGTCACCACAGGCGTACCTTCAATCTTGCGGTGTTGCGTTACCGAATGCTCCTCAGAGCACGTTCGAGGATCGCGGCGCCCTCCTCGGCCTCCGCGACGGTGAGGGACAGTGGTGGGGCGATGCGCAGGACGCTGGTGTTGTGACCGCCGCCCTTGCCGATCAACAGGCCTTCCTCGCGGGCCGCTTCGAGCACGGCGGCGACACCGTCCGGGTCGGCCGCGCCGGTGGCGGACTTCACCAGCTCGATGCCGATCATGAGTCCCCGGCCGCGCACCTCCCGTACACCCGGAAGCTGCGCGGCGATGGCCCGCAGCCGCTCGATGAGCAGGCCGCCGACGCGGCGGGCGTTGCCCTGGAGGTCGTGTTCCAGGAGGTACGTGAGGTTGGCGAGGCCGGCCGCCATGGTGATCTGGGTGCCGCCGAAGGTCGAGATGGAGTTGGAGTCGAGGCAGTTCATGATCTCGGCGCGGGCCACGACTCCGCCGATGGACATGCCGTTGCCGATGCCCTTGGCGAAGGTGAGGATGTCCGGCGGGCCGTTCTGGCCGTGTGCCTGCCAGCCCCAGAAGTTGTCGCCGGTCCTGCCCCACCCTGTCTGCACCTCGTCGGCGATCCACAGGATGCCGCGCTCCCGGAGGACCTCGCGGAACGCCGCGTACAGGCCGTCCGGCGGTGAGGTGAAGCCGCCGACACCCTGGATCGGTTCGGCGATCAGGGCCGCGGGCGGGCGGACGTGCCCGAGCAGGTCCTCCAGGTCGGCGACGCAGGCCGCGATGAAGCCGGCGTCGTCGAGGTCGGCGTACGGCCCTCGGGTGCGGACGCCGCCGTGCACGTACAGCGTCTGGAGGGGCGAGAGGCTGGTCGGGGACCAGCCCTTGTTGCCGGTGATGCCGACGGAGGTGAACGAGCGGCCGTGGTAGCTGTTGCGCATCGCCAGGATCTGGTTGCTGCGGCGGTACGCGGTGGCGAGGAGGAGCGCGGTGTCGTTGGCCTCCGTGCCCGAGGTCGTGAAGAACACGCGCGCGTCCGGGATGCCCGACAGCTTGGCGATCCGTTCGGCGAGGTCCACCATCGGCCGGTTGAGGTAGAGCGTGGAGGAGTGGATGATCCGGCCGGCCTGCTCGGTGACGGCCTTCGTCACCTCGGGCAGGGCGTGCGCGGTCATCGTGGTGAGGATGCCGCCGAAGAAGTCGAGGTACTTGTTGCCGTCGGCGTCCCAGACGTGGCGGCCCTCGCCGTGGGTGAGCTCGATCGGGTCGGCGTAGTAGACGGCCAGCCAGTCGGGCAGGACGGCCTGGTGGCGCTGGTACAGACCCTTGGGCAGGTCCTCGGTCACGTCTTGGGGCACGCCTTTGGTCATGTCTTTCGCCATGTCCTCACTCACGGCTGCACCAGCCCCTCGTACGCGTCGGGGCGGCGGTCCCGGTAGAAGGCCCACTGCTGGCGGACCTCGTCGATCAGGTCGAAGTCGAGGTCGCGGACGACGAGTTCCTCGCTCTTGTCGCTCGCGGTCTCGCCGACGAACTGGCCCCGCGGGTCGACGAAGTACGACGTCCCGTAGAAGTCGTTGTCGCCGTACTCCTCCTCGCCGACGCGGTTGATCGCGGCGATGAAGTACTCGTTGGCGACGGCGGCCGCGGGCTGCTCCAGCTGCCAGAGGTGGGCGGAGAGGCCGCGGGAGGTCGCCGACGGGTTGTAGACGAGCTGGGCGCCGTTCAGGCCGAGCTGGCGCCAGCCCTCCGGGAAGTGGCGGTCGTAGCAGATGTATACGCCGACCTTGCCGACCGCGGTGTCGAAGACCGGCCAGCCGAGGTTGCCCGGTTTGAAGTAGTACTTCTCCCAGAAGCCCTTGACCTGCGGGATGTGGTGTTTGCGGTACTTGCCGAGGTACGTGCCGTCGGCGTCGATCACCGCCGCGGTGTTGAAGTAGAAGCCGGACTGCTCGACCTCGAAGACCGGCACGACGACGACCATGCCGGTTTCGCGGGCGAGTTCCCGCATACGGGTGACGGTGGGGCCGTCGGGCACGGGTTCCGCCCAGCGGTAGTGCTCCGGGTCCTGGACCTGGCAGAAGTAGGGGGCGTTGAAGACTTCCTGGAACCCGATGACTTTCGCGCCCTGACGGGCCGCCTCGCGGGCGTGCTCCTCGTGCTTGGCGACCATGGATGCGGTGTCGCCGGTCCAGGTGGCCTGGACCAGAGCGGCGCGTACGACGTTGGCCATGAGCTGCTCCTTCGACGGGACGTCAGAGAGCTTCTACGCCCGTAGACGGGTGGGCGTAGAGCCCGAAAGTAAGCCTCACCGGCGGGCTGGGCAAGACCGTGGTGGTTAACCGGCGGAATCGATCATGTTTCGCACCATAGCCCCCGGCGGTTCGGCAGGGTGGGTTACTGGGTGGTGGGGTGCGGTGTCGGGTGCGGGTCGGGGTGGGCTGGGGTGGTTGCGCAGTTCCTCGCGCCCCTGGGTGGGTGGGGTGTGTGGGTGGTGGGGTTGCCTGCGGGCGCGTGGGGGCTGGGCGCGCAGTTCCTCGCGCCCCTGGGTGGGTGGGGGTGAAGGGCGTGAGTACGTGTGGGCGCGTGGGGGCTGGGCGCGCAGTTCCTCGCGCCCCTGGGTAGGTGGGGGTGTAGGGCGTGAGTGCGTGCGGGTTTGCGGGGGCTGGGCGCGCAGTTCCTCGCGCCCCTGGGTGGGTGGGGTGAGGTGGGCTTTGAGGGTGGGGTTTACGGAGTCTCCGTCATGCTGTGTAGCCCGCTACTCGTAGGGCGTGGACCAGGTCTCGGTGGAGGGTTTCCGAGGCTCGGCGGGATGCGTCCAGGAGGAGGGGGGCCAGGAGCTGGGGGTCGGCCTCTATGCTTCGGGCGGCTTCTTCCGCGGGGCGGATGCGGACGTAGGCGTCGAGGAGGGCGCGGGCCTCGCGGTGGCGACCCTCCCCCACGAGGGCCAGTACGGCGTCGCCGATCTCCTGAGCGGGGCGGGCCACACCCTGCCGCAGCATCTGCTGCCCGTCCGCGGCACGGCCCGCCGCGACGAGCGCGTCGGCCGCGGCGACCAGCCGGTCGGCGGGCAGCGAGCCCGCCTCCCAGAGGAGGGTGGCCCAGTCGGCGCCGAGCCCCGCACGATGGAGTTCGGCGGCCAGCAGGGGGAAGCGGGCGGCGGGCCAGTACGCGGCCTCGACCAGCACGGCGTGCGCCTCCCCGCTGTGTCCCTCGCGGCGCAGCCGGACGAGCGTCTTGACGGTCTCGACGGTGGCCCGCCGCGCCTCGTCGTCCAGCGGCTCCCGCCTCGGTTTCGACGGCTCGGGCTCCTCCGCGACCCCGGCGAAACGGGCCCCGCGCAGCGTGCGCTCCGCTTTGGGCGGAACGGGCATGGCCGGTACGGCGGAGGCGTCGGCGCCCTCTTCCGACATTCCGGCGTAACGGGCACCGCCGCGGGGACGGCGCTTACCGCGTTGCTTGGGGGCGGGGGGTTCGGGGGTGGGCGGTTCGGCGGGTGCCTCGTCCTCCGGGGCAGCGGGCCGGAGGGTGGTGGACTCAGGCGGAGTGGGGTGAGGGGTGGTGTGGTGGGGTGTGGTGGGCCGGGGGGTGGCCTGGTGAGGCGTACCGGACCGTGCGTCCTGGTCGGCGGACGGTTGCTGTCGGGCGACCCGCTCCGCGGCGGCGTCCCGCCAGAGGTCCGGCCAGTCGTCGTCCGGGGCGGACCGCTGGCGGCCCACGCGCGGCCGCCCGGACTCGGCGTCGGCGTCGGCGCGGCCGGGCGTGTCCGACGTCTCGTCCGTGTCGTCCGTCTCGTCGACCCAGACCACGTCTCCGTCGTCGCCCGGCGGAATGGTCAGCGCCCCCTGCGCGTACCCGCCGGCCGTTCGCCGGTCCAACTGGTCCATGCGGGAGTGGAGTTCGGCGCAGCGGGCCGTCGCGCGTTCGTGGTCGTCGCGGGCCCAGGCCAGGTCGAGGCGGATGGCGTCGATCTCCTCCTGCGTCGCGGCGACGCGGAGCGAGTGGCCCAGGTCCAACTGCCGTTCGGCGGCGTAGCGTTGCTCACGCAGCATCACGTCGAGGCGGTCGCCGAGGGCGTCCCGGCCGCCGGGCCGTGCGTCGTACGCGGCGAGTGCAGCACGGTGCAGCGCCCACGCCCGCTCGGAATCCTGCGCGGCGACCCCGGGACCGTATGCGGCGGTGAGGTCCTGGAGGAGCGCCGCGACGACGTCCCAGGGGGGCACCTCCCACCCGTCCAGGCAGGCCCGCATCCCGTCGGGGTCGCGCTGCCAGAACACACCGCACCAGCCGGCGCCCTGGTTGAGCCGGGACAGCAGGCCGTTGAGATACTGCGCGAACTCCCGCACCTGGCCCGGGAGTTGTTCCACCGCCATTACGCTCACCCCACGCCGGACCGGAGTACTCCGATCCGGTAGAAAACACCATTCGTGTTACGGAACCGCTACGACAAGTTTTCGAGCCGGACGCAGAGTGCGGTCACCCACTCGGAAAGTGATGTGCGAAGTCCGCGACGCCGCGGAGATCCACCAGAAGGGCCCAGCGTCACGACCCGCGTCACGACCCGCGTCCCGAACTCGCGTCAGGCCGCCGGGGCGAGCGCGCAGTCGCCCGCGATCTCGTCCATCGAGAGGCCCAGCACCCGAGCGAGCGCCGCGACCGTGAAGAAGGCCGGAGTCGGCGCACGACCGGTCTCGATCTTGCGGAGCGTCTCGGCGGAGAGGCCCGCGCTCGCGGCGACCTCCACCATGCTGCGGCCACCGCGGGCCTCACGCAGCAGCCGCCCGAGCCGCTCGCCGCGTTCTCGTTCCTCTGGGGTCAGGGGGGTGCGTACCATGCGCCGATTCTAATACCGTCGAGCGTTATATGAATAGGCATCACACAAGCACCGACCGGTATAGTAATTGGTATGGTTGAACTGAAGACGGACACCTCTGTCGACGCGATGTACGAAGCGGGCCAGGTCGTGGCCCGTGCCCTCACGGCGGTGCGAAAGGCCGCGGACGTGGGCGTCTCGCTCCTGGAACTGGACGAGATCGCGCACCAGGTCCTGCGTGACGCGGGCGCGGGCTCGCCCTTCCTCGGCTACCGGCCGTCCTTCGCCCCCACCCCCTTCCCGGCCGTCCTCTGCACCTCCGTGAACGACGCGATCGTGCACGGCGTCCCGACCGGCTACCGGCTGCGCGACGGCGACCTGGTCTCCGCCGACTTCGGCGCCGAACTGGGCGGCTGGGTGGGCGACTCGGCCATCAGCTTCGTGGTGGGCAGGCCGCGCCCCGCCGACGTACGTCTTGTCGAGACCGCCGAGCGCGCCCTGGCGGCCGGCATCGGGGCGGCCGTCGTGGGCAACCGCATCGGGGACATCGCGCACGCGATCGGCACGGTCTGCCGCTCCGCGGGCTACGGCATCCCGGACGGCTTCGGCGGCCACGGCATCGGCCGCCACATGCACGAGGACCCGGGCGTGCCGAACGAGGGCCGGCCCGGCCGCGGCCTCCCCCTCCGGCACGGAATGGTCATCGCCATCGAGCCCATGCTCATCGGCGGCGGCACCGACGGCTACCACGCCGCTCCCGACGGCTGGACCCTGCGTACGGACGACGGCACCCGCGCGGCCCACGCGGAGCACACGGTGGCCATCACGGACGCGGGCCCGCGCGTGCTGACCGCCCGTTGACGGCTCGTTGACCGTCCGACGACCGGAGCCGGCCGCCTGCTGACCACCCACTGAGGGCACCGCGCAGACCGGGTGCGGGCGCGGTGTGCCTGCGCCGAGTGGGGACGGGTGGGACCGGATGGGGCGGACGATTCGCGCGCGGGTGTGTAAGCGGGTGGCTGCCGGGGCACCCGCGAGCGGACCAGTACGTCGATCGGCAAGCGTGTCCCGGTCCCGGCCGGGACACCGGAACGGATGGCCATGACCAGCGGGTTCCCGGGTCCGCAGGGCTACGGCTCGGACCCCTTCGGAGAGTTCTTCGCACGCTTTTTCGGCGGCGGGCCACGCCCAGGTCCCCGGCAGATCGACATCGGGCGCCTGATGAGCCGGCCGGCCCGGCAGTTGGTCGCCGACGCCGCCACGTACGCCGCCGAGCACGGCAGCACCGACCTGGACACCCAGCATCTGCTGCGCGCCGCCCTCGGCGTCGAACCGACCCGGAGCCTACTGGCCAGGACCGGCGCCGATCCCGACACGCTGGCCCACGAGATCGACGAACGCGCCGGGACAGCCGGGGCGCAGCAGGCCGACGGACCGCCGCCCCCGTCGCTCGCCCTGACACCCGCGGTCAAGCGCGCCCTGCTGGACGCCCATGAGCTGGCCCGGGCGACCGGCGCCGGCTACATAGGCCCCGAACACGTCCTCAGCGCCCTGGCGGCCAACCCCGACTCCGCGGCCGGCCACATCCTCAACGCGGCGCGGTTCACCCCGGCCCCGCTGCCGCCCGAGGGAGCGGACCCGTCCACGGCACGCGCCCAGGCCCACCCGGACCGGCCCCGCGCGACCGGCACGCCGACCCTCGACAAGTACGGCCGGGATCTGACCGGCCTCGCCCGGCAGGGCCGCGTCGACCCGGTCATCGGCCGGGACGAGGAGATCGAGCAGACCGTCGAGGTGCTGTCCCGCCGCGGCAAGAACAACCCGGTCCTGATCGGCGAGGCGGGCGTGGGCAAAACCGCGATCGTGGAGGGCCTCGCCCAGCGCATCGTCGGCGACGACGTGCCCGACATCCTCACCGGCCGCCGGGTCGTCGCCCTGGACCTGACGGGCGTGGTCGCCGGCACCCGCTACCGCGGCGACTTCGAGGAACGGCTGACCAACATCGTCGACGAGATCCGCACCCACTCCGACGAACTGGTCGTCTTCATCGACGAGCTGCACACCGTGGTCGGCGCCGGTGGCGGCGGCGAAGGCGGGTCGATGGACGCCGGCAACATCCTCAAGCCGGCCCTCGCGCGCGGCGAGCTGCACATCGTGGGTGCCACGACGCTGGAGGAGTACCGCCGCATCGAGAAGGACGCGGCCCTGGCCCGCCGCTTCCAGCCGATCCTGGTCCCCGAGCCGTCCACCGCGGACGCGCTGGAGATCCTGCGCGGCCTGCGCGACCGCTACGAGGCCCACCACCAGGTGCGTTACACCGACGAGGCCCTGGTCGCCGCCGTGCAGCTGTCCGACCGCTATCTCACCGACCGCCACCTGCCGGACAAGGCCATCGACCTGATGGACCAGGCCGGCGCCCGGGTGCGACTGCGCGCCCGCACGAAGGGCACCGACGTACGGGCCCTTGAGCGCGAGGTCGAGGAGCTGACCCGCGACAAGGACCAGGCGGTGGCGAGCGAGCAGTACGAGCAGGCCACCCAGTTGCGGGACCGCATCCAAGAGCTCAGGGAGAGGATCGGGGCCGGGCACGACGGGGAGGCCGACGACGGCCAGCACCTGGAGGTCACCGAGGAGGCCATCGCCGAGGTGGTCTCCCGGCAGACCGGCGTCCCGGTCAGCCGGCTCACGGAGGAGGAGAAGGACCGCCTGCTCGGCCTGGAGCAGCACCTGCACCAGCGGGTCGTCGGGCAGGACGAGGCCGTCGGTGCCGTGGCGGACGCGGTACTGCGCTCCCGGGCCGGTCTGGCCAGTCCCGACCGGCCGATCGGCAGCTTCCTCTTCCTCGGCCCGACCGGCGTCGGCAAGACGGAACTGGCCCGCGCGCTGGCGGAGGCGCTGTTCGGCAGCGAGGAGCGGATGGTGCGCCTGGACATGAGCGAGTACCAGGAGCGGCACACCGTCAGCCGGCTCGTCGGCGCCCCGCCCGGCTACGTCGGCCACGAGGAGGCCGGTCAGCTCACCGAGACCGTGCGCAGGCACCCGTACTCGCTGCTGCTCCTGGACGAGGTCGAGAAGGCCCACCCGGACGTCTTCAACGTCCTCCTCCAGGTCCTCGACGACGGTCGGCTCACCGACTCCCAGGGGCGCACGGTGGACTTCAGCAACACCGTCATCGTGATGACCAGCAACCTCGGTTCCGAGGCGATCACCCGGCGCGGCGCCGGTCTGGGTTTCTCCCCCGGCGGCGTCGAGGCCGACGAGGAGGCCCGCCGCGAGCAGATCCTGCGTCCGCTGCGCGAGCACTTCCGGCCCGAGTTCCTCAACCGCGTCGACGAGGTCGTCGTCTTCCGGCAGCTCACGGCCGAGCAGCTGCGGCGCATCACCGACCTGCTTCTGGACGGCACCCGGCGTCGTCTGCAGGGCCAGGACATCACCGTCGAGTTCACCGAGCAGGCCGTCGACTGGCTGGCGCGGCGCGGCCATGAGCCCGCGTACGGCGCCCGGCCGCTGCGCCGCACCATCCAGCGGGAGGTCGACAACCGGCTGTCCCGGCTGCTCCTCGACGGACGCCTGACGGCGGGCAGCCGGATCGTGGTGGAGACCGGGGAAGGGCAGCTGGTCTTCCACACCGACGGCACCGACGGCACCGACGGCACCGACGGGGAGGCCTGACGGACGGGTCGGAGGAGCGAGTCGCGGCGAGGGGCCGACAGCCCCTCGCCGGTCACGCACCCGCCCCCTACGGCACCGGTCGCACCACCATCGCCGAGCCGCCACCGCGCCGTACCGTCTCCGCGGCCGCCAGCCACTTGCCGTTCGGCAGCCGCTGGACGCCCGTCGTCGCGCCGATCTCCGGGTTCTGCCGGAAGCCGTGGCCGATGGACTCCAACTCGGTCCTCAACGGGCTGTTCCACAGGCCGGGTTCGAGTTCGGTGGTCGCCTGGTTGCGCTGACTGGCGCGCGGGGCCGCGATCGCGTCGACGAGCGGGAGGCCCCGGTCGACGAAGCCCGTGAGCGTCTGGAGCACGGTCGTGATGATGGTCGCGCCGCCGGGCGAGCCCAGCGCCACCACCGGCTTGGCGTGCCGGTCGAGCACGATCGTCGGCGCGATCGACGAGCGCGGGCGCTTGCCCGGTCCCGGCAGGTTCGGGTCGGGCACGGACGGGCTCGCGGGGGCGAAGGAGAAGTCCGTCAGCTCGTTGTTGAGGATGAAGCCGCGGTCCGGGACGGTGATGCCGCTGCCGCCGGTCTGCTCGATGGTGAGGGTGTACGCGACGACGTTGCCCCACTTGTCGGCGGCCGTGAGGTGGGTCGTGTTCTCGCCCTCGTAGGTCGTCGGGGCCGCCTCACCGCCTGTCGCGCACGCCGCCGGGTCCCGCGGGTCGCCCGGCGCCAGCGGGCTCGTCAGCACCGCGTCGTCCTTGATCAGGCACTCGCGCGAGTCGGCGAACTTCTGCGAGAGCAGTTCCTTCGTCGGTACGTCCTCGAAGGCGGGGTCGCCCACCCAGCGCCCCCGGTCCGCGAAGGCGATCCGGCTCGCCTCGATGTAGCGGTGCAGGTACTGGACGTCCGTGGCCTTCGAAAGGTCGGTGTTCTCAAGGATGTTGAGCGCTTCACCGACCGTGGTGCCGCCCGAGGAGGAGGGCGCGATCGAGTAGACGCCGAGCCCGCGGTACGACGTCTTCGTCGGCGCCTGCCGCTTCGCCTCGTACGCCGCCAGGTCCTTCAGGGACAGCTCGCCGGGGCGTGCGTTGCGTCCCGAAGCCGGGTTCACCGGCGGGTCGTTGACGGTGTCGACGATGTCCTGGGCCAGCTTGCCGTGGTAGAGCGCGCCGACGCCCTTGCGGCCCAACTCCTCGTACGTACGCGCCAGATCGGGGTTCTTGAACGTCGAGCCGACCACCGGCAGGGCACCGCCCGGCAGGAACAGCTCGGCCGTGTCCGGGAAGTCCTTGAACCGCGCCTGGTTGGACTCCGTCTGCGAGCGGAAGGTGGGGTCGACGGTGAACCCGTCCCGCGCGAGCCGCTCGGCCGGCTTCAGCAGCGACCCGAGCCCCTTGCTGCCCCAACTGTCCAGCGCCGTCTGCCAGGTTGCGGGTGTCCCGGGCGTGCCCACACCCAGACCGCTGGTCACCGCGTCGGCGAAGGGGATCGGCTGCCCGTTCTCCAGGAAGAGCCCCGAGTCGGCGGTGAGCGGTGCCGTCTCGCGTCCGTCGATCGTGCGCACCGTACGGGACTTGGCGTCGTAGTAGACGAAGTAGCCGCCTCCGCCGATGCCCGCCGAGTACGGCTCGGTGACGCCGAGCGCGGCCGCCGTGGCGACGGCCGCGTCCACCGCGTTGCCGCCCTTGCGGAGGATCTCGATACCGGCGGCGGAGGCGTCCGCGTCGACACTCGCGACGGCCCCGCCGTACCCGACGGCGACCGGCACCTTCTCCGGCGAACCGGAGCCCGGGCCGGCGCCCGAGCCGGATGCGGCCCCGGACGACGGTGGCGCCGCCGCACCGACCGACACCACCACGGCCGAAACCGCCAATACCGCCAGACTCCGCGCAACAGGGCGACTCATCCGTACCTCCCGTGAACGACCGTCCGCGCAGCGTAACTTCCTCGCCATGGCCGCGTCAGGTACCCCTCGAACACTGTTGCGCACTCCCGCTAACATGCGCGCCCATGAATGACGACGTGCGCAACATCGTTCTCGGCGTGCTGGCGGCGGGCATCAGCGCCGCCCTCGGCTGGCTCGCCCGTACGTACCTGTGGCGGCGCAAGCTCCGCCGCAAGCAGGCGTTCTTCGGGCTGCCGGACAACTCGGAGTCGCTGCTCGTCGTCAACCGCGACCCGTCCACCGCGGAACCGGCGGTACACCGTTTCGACGTGTTCGCGCTTCTGGAACTGTCCGCGCTGATCAAGGACTGCGGCGCGCACGTCCAGGTGGTCACCCAGGACATGGCCCAGCCGGGCTTCGGCGAGCGCACCGAGTTCTGCGTGGGCGGCCCGGGTTCGAACCGGCGCATGGTGGCACACATGGCGGCCATGCTGCCGGGAGTGCGCGTCAACGTAACCCCCGAACCGGGCCCGGAACGGGGCGCCTTCCAGATCGGCACCGAGCGCTACCGCATGGACCCGGGCGTCGCCGAGTACGTCCTGCTGGCCCGGCTCACCGCGGGTGAGCGCCGTGACGCCCGGCCCGTGTTCCTCTTCTGCGGCCAGCGCGCGATCACCAACCAGGCGGCGACCCGCTACCTCGCCCGCAACCACGAACGGCTGGCCCGCAAGCACGGCGACTCCTTCGTACTCCTCCTGAAGGTCGTGAACTCCCAGGCGTACGGACCGGATGTCGTCGAGCTCGTCGCGGACGTCACCCGGGCCGCTCAGGCCCCGCTTCCCGTGGAGCCCGCCGCACGGAACACCCATCGCGCCTCCTAGGTTTCAGCACATTCCAACGATCGTTACTCGGGCGTAACTTACCGACGGGTTACCTACGGTAAGAGACTGAGGTTACCGTCGGGTCACTTTGCACTTACACGAGTGAGGAGTGACCCGTGGGACACCCCCGCAAGGCCCTGCGCACCACCGCCGTAGGCGCCGTCTCGGCGACCCTCATCGCCGGGACAGCCCTCGGGCTCGCCCCCACCGCGCAGGCGGCACCCGCAGGCATCCGCTTCGTCGACATCACCGGCGACGGCGGCACCGTCCTCAAGGCCAACGTCGTCACGCCCGCGAACGCCGACGGCTCCCGCACCTACCCGCTCATCGTGCTGCCCACCAGCTGGGGCCTGCCCCAGATCGAGTACCTCGCCCAGGCCCAGAAGCTCGCCGACTCGGGCTACGTCGTGCTCACTTACAACGTCCGCGGCTTCTGGCAGTCCGGCGGAGAGATAGAGACGGCGGGCCCACCCGACGTGGCCGACACCTCCAAGGTGATCGACTGGGCGCTCGCCAACACCCCCGCCGACGCCAAGAAGATCGGCGTGGCGGGCGTCTCGTACGGCGCGGGCATCGGTCTCCTCGCCGCCGCCCACGACAAGCGGATCAAGGCGGTCTCGGCGATGAGCGGCTGGGCCGATCTCATCGGTTCGATCTACTCGGGCCGCACCCAGCACTCCCAGGCGGCCGCCCTACTGAACGGCGCCGGCACCATCACCGGCCGCCCCAGCGCCGAACTCCAGCAGGTGTTCAAGGACTTCTTCGCCTCCAACCTGGCCAAGGAACCTGAGTTGATCGCCTGGGGGGCGAAACGTTCCGCCACGACGTACATCGACAAGATCAACGCCAACGGCGCGGCGATCATGCTGGCCAACGCCTGGGGCGACACGGTCTTCTCCCCCAACCAATATGCCGACTTCTACGAGAAGTTGACCGGCCCTAAGAGGCTGGAGTACCGCCCGGGCGACCACGCCACCCCCGAGGTGACCGGCCTGTTCGGACTCCCCAACGACGTGTGGACGAACACCGGTCGCTGGTTCGACCACTACCTCAAGGGCGAGGACAACGGCATCGACCGCGAGCAGCCCGTGCAGCTCAAGTCCCGCTCCACGGGCGGCTACGAGGGCTACCCGGACTGGAAGTCGGTCGGCGCCACCAGCAGGAAGATCGCCCTCGGGGGCACCTCCACGATCCGCGCGAACGTGAACTCGGGCGCGGACGGCGGGATCATCTTCCTCTCCAGCATCCTCGACCAGCTCGCTCAGCTGCCCCCGATGGCGTCGGTGCCGCTGCTGCCCCGCCGGTACGCGGCCGTCTGGCAGTCGGAGAAGTACGCGAGCCCCCAACGGGTGCGCGGCACGGCCAAGTTGCACACCACGGTCACCGGAACCAAGGAGAGCGGCACCCTCGTCGCGTATCTCTACGACGTGGGCCCGCTCGGCCTCGGCAAGCTGGTCAGCAACGCGCCGTACACC
This sequence comes from Streptomyces sp. NPDC050704, assembly GCF_040654355.1. Taxonomy (NCBI): domain Bacteria; kingdom Bacillati; phylum Actinomycetota; class Actinomycetes; order Kitasatosporales; family Streptomycetaceae; genus Streptomyces; species Streptomyces sp. NPDC050704. Next base: position 64,549 of record NZ_JBFAHW010000061.1, read on the forward strand.
TTCCACGGGCAGACGCCCGGCAAGCCGTTCGGCGTCGACCTGGAACTGTTCTCCACGGCCTACGACGTCCCGGCAGGGCATCGGCTGGCCCTGGTGGTCGACACGGTCGACCCGCTCTACATCGAGCACAACCCGACCGGCGCGCAGCTGACCTTCTCCTCGCCCACGGCCGACCCGTCGTACGTGTCGGTACCGTTGCGCGAACAGTGATCTCCGGCTGCTGCCGGGCGGACCATTGTGCCCCTCGCTACCGCGTGCCCGGCAGCAGCGCCCCTGGTTCGGCCGGGGCGACCTCCACGGCCTCCGCCCCGGAACCACCCGTCACCACAGGGATGAACGGCAAATCGTAGTCCAGGCCGGACGCGATCGGCCTCCCGGCCCGGAGGTCATGGATCTCACCCCCCGCTCAGTGCTTGAGGATCTTGGAGAGGAAGTCCTTGGCGCGGTCGCTCCGTGGGTCGGTGAAGAACTCCTCGGGGGTGCGGTCCTCGACGATGCGGCCGTCGGCCATGAAGACGACGCGGTTGGCGGCCGAACGGGCGAAGCCCATCTCATGTGTGACGACGACCATCGTCATACCGTCACGCGCGAGCTGCTGCATGACTTCCAGGACCTCGTTGATCATCTCCGGGTCGAGAGCCGACGTCGGCTCGTCGAACAGCATGA
>NZ_JBFAHW010000062.1:0-62598 GCF_040654355.1 Streptomyces sp. NPDC050704
GTCAGCCTCGAAGAACTCACCAACCACATGGCCGGCGGCGCCGAACTCGCCGCCCTCAAACACGAACTCGCCCAAGTCAGCGGCGTCGACGTGGAGAAACTCCCCGACAAGGAAGACCTCACCGCACCCGTGTTGGCCTCCCCCGACGGGAAGCCCTGACAACGGCGCATCGTCAGAAACGAGATCTCGTTCGGTCGCGTGCCATGCAACCCCGCACGAATATGGGCCGCCGCCCATCTTGATGGATCGGCGTCCGTGACGACAGACCGGACAGCCCGGCCCTCATCGAACCGCACCAACTGCCGGTTGGGGACATGCCGTGACGGCCGTCCCGATCCACAAGGATGGCCGGCTCGCCATGCCGAGGACCGCTGGACCGAGGCCGTCTTGGTCCAACGCTCCACCGTCTCTCACTCATCCGAAGGCATTCCCTATGAAGATCGCCCTCGACCCGTACATGATCCGCAACGTACCGCTGCTCGAACTACCCGGCGTGGTGGCCGAGTTGGGGTACGAATGGATCGAGCTGTCCCCGCGCGAGGACTTCGTCCCCTTCTTCCGCCACCCGCGCGTCGATGACGCCACCGTGCGGAAGTTCCGCACGGCGCTCGACGCGGCGGGCGTCCGCGTCTCATCGATGCTGCCCCTGTTCCGCTGGTCGGGACCCGACGAGGACGACCGGCAGGCCGCCGTGCGCTACTGGACACGATCCATCCAGATCGCCGCCGACCTCGGCGTGGACAGCATGATCTCCGAGTTCAACGGCCGCCCGGAGCAACCCGGGCGCAGCGAGGCCCAGTTCTGGAAGACGCTCGACGACCTCCTGCCGCTCTTCGAGCGTGAGGGCATTCGCCTGACCCTGGAGCCCCACCCGGACGACTTCATCGAGAACGGCTACGACGCGGTCAACCTGATCCGCGGCATCAACCACCCCAACGTCACGTTCCTGTACTGCGCCCCGCACACCTTCCACATCGGCAACGACGCCCCCGGCATCATCGAGTACGCGGGCGACCTGCTCACCCACGTCCACCTCGCCGACGCCTTCGACCACACCGCGTCCTCCGGCAACCGCTACATCCTCAACCCGCCCGGCACCCCGGCCCGCATCCACCAGCACCTCGACATCGGCCAGGGCGAGGTCGACTTCGACGAACTCTTCCGCGCCCTGCGGGCCAACGGCTTCGACGGCACCCTCACCGCGTGCGTCTTCGCCTGGGAGGAACGAGCCAGGGAATCGTCCGTCTTCATGCGGAAGAAGATCGACGAATACCTGGCCATCGGGTCCTGACAGGCCGCCCTCCAATCCCCCTATTGACATGACATTTCAGCGAAGGCATCGTTCTCCACCGAAGGTGCTTTTAAAGCGCTTTAAGTATGCCGTCCCCGGAGTCTCCGGAGCGAAGGGAAACCGCAGTTATGCCGTTGGAAGTGCTGACCATGGGCCGTGTGGGAGTGGACGTGTATCCGCTCCAGACGGGCGTGGGACTGGCGGAGGTCACGTCGTTCGGCAAGTACCTGGGCGGCAGCCCGACCAATGTCGCCGTCGCCGCCGCCCGCTACGGGCGCTCCTCGGCCGTGATCACCAAGACCGGCCGCGATCCGTTCGGGGACTTCGTCCGCACGGCCCTGGACGGCTATGGCGTCGGCACCCGCTTCGTCGGTACGTCGGACATCGCGCCGACCCCGGTGACCTTCTGCGAGATCTTCCCGCCGGACGACTTCCCGCTCTATTTCTACCGACTCCCCAAGGCCCCCGACCTGGACATCCGCCCCGACGAGCTCGACCTCGCGGCCATCCGCGACGCCCGGATCTTCTGGTTCACCGGGACCGGGCTGAGCGAGGAGCCGAGCCGCTCGGCCACCCTCGCCGCCCTGGCCCACCGGGCGAAGGCCGGGACGACGGTCTTCGACCTCGACTGGCGGCCCATGTTCTGGAAGGACCCCGCAGAGGCCCGTACGTACTACGCCGAGGCCCTGCGCCACACCACCGTCGCGGTCGGCAACCTCGACGAGTGCGAGGTCGCCACCGGTGAGCGCGAGCCGTACGCCGCCGCCAAGGCGCTGCTCGCCGCCGGTGTCGAACTGGCGGTGGTGAAGCTGGGCCCCAAAGGCGTGCTCGCCATGGACCGGGACGGCTCGGCCGTCGAGATCCCGCCGGTCCCGGTGGACGTGGTCAACGGTCTCGGTGCCGGTGACGCCTTCGGCGGTGCGCTCTGCCACGGCCTGCTGTCGGGCTGGGACACCCGCCGCACGGTCGCCTTCGGCAACGCCGCGGGCGCCATCGTCGCGGGCCGCCTGTCCTGCGCCGACGCGATGCCGACCGCGGCCGAGGTCGAGGCGAAGCTGCACGCGGCCACTCCCGCCCCCACCGAACGAAAGGCGTGACGACGTGCTGTCCGACAACGTGAGCCGGATTGTGGACGCCCGGGTCAACGACCCCGGCGCCATCGCGGCAGCGGCCGCGCGCCGCGTGAAGGCCACTTCGCCGCTCGGCGAGCACGGCAAGGCGATGATCATCGCGGCGGACCACCCCGCGCGAGGCGCCAACGGCGTCGGCGGCGACCCCACCGCCATGGCCGACCGCTTCGAACTGCTCGACCGGTTGTGTGCCGCCCTGGACCGGCCCGGCGTGACCGGAGTGATGGGCACCGCGGACATCCTGGAGGACCTGCTGCTGCTCGGTGTCCTGGACGGCAAGAGCGTCTTCGGCTCCATGAACCGTGCCGGGCTCGCGGGCTCCGCCTTCGAGATCGACGACCGCTTCACCGGCTACGACGCCGAGACGATCGCCGCGATGGGCTTCGACGGCGGCAAGACCCTCACCCGCATCGCGCTGGAGGACCCGGCGACCCCGTCCGTCCTGGAGAACACCGCCCGCGCGGTCAACGAACTCAATGACCGTCAACTCATCGCGATGGTCGAACCGTTCATCTCCGTATGGCGGGACGGCAGGATCCGCAACGACCTCTCTCCCGAGGCCGTCATGAAGTCGATCACCATCGCCTCGGGCCTGGGCCGCCGTACCGCCTACACCTGGCTGAAGCTGCCCGTCGTCGAGGACATGGAGCGCGTCCTGGCCTCCTCGACGATGCCGGCGCTGCTGCTGGGCGGCGAGGTCACCGACCCCGAGGCGGCCTTCACCTCCTGGGCCAAGACCCTCAAGCTCCCCACCGCACGGGGTCTGGTGGTGGGCCGCTCCCTGCTCTACCCCTCGGACGGCGACGTCGCCGGCGCGGTGGACCGGGCGGTGAGCCTGCTGTGACGGACACGGACAAGTACCACCTCCCCAAGGGGACTTCGGCCGACGACGGCCCGTACGACCTCCTGATCACACCCAAGTCGGCGGGCCCCGGACCGGACCGCGCCTGGCTGATCTGTGACAACCCGGCGCACGGGTCGGTGCGTACGACCTGGGACTCCCGGGCGACCGACCCCCGGCTGCCGTTCGGGGCCAAGGAGACCGAGTGATGGAAACGATCAGGCTCACCACCGCACAGGCCCTGGTCCGCTTCCTGGCGAATCAGTACAGCGAGCGCGACGGCCAGGAGCAGCGGCTGATCCCCGGGGTCTGGGGCATCTTCGGGCACGGCAACGTGGCCGGCATCGGGCAGGCGCTCCTCCAGGCCGCCGTCACTCAGGAGGCCGACCTCCCTTACTACCTGGCCCGTAACGAGCAGGGCATGGTGCACGCGTCGGTGGCGTACGCGAAAATGCGCGACCGGCTGGCGGCCTTCGCCTGCACGGCGTCGACCGGTCCCGGATCCACCAACATGATCACCGGAGCGGCACTCGCCACCACCAACCGCATCCCGGTCCTGCTGCTGCCCAGCGACATGTTCGCCACCCGCGCCGCCGACCCGGTGTTGCAGCAGTTGGAGGACGCCCGCGGCGGGGACGTCACCGTCAACGACGCCTTCCGCGCCGTGTCGAAGTACTTCGACCGCGTCTCCCGGCCCGAGCAGCTCGTCCCGGCCGCGCTGGCCGCGATGCGGGTGCTCACCGACCCGGTCGAGACGGGCGCCGTCACGCTCTCGTTGCCGCAGGACGTGCAGGCGGAAGCGTACGACTGGCCGGCCGCCTTCTTCCGGCGGCGCGTGTGGCACGTGGGCCGCCCGGTGCCGGAGCCCGCCGCCGTCGAGCGGGCCGCGCGCCTGCTGCGCACAGCGCGGAAGCCGCTGATCGTCGCGGGCGGCGGCGTCGTCTACTCGGGTGCCGAGACCCGGCTGCGGGCCTTCGCCGAGGCCACCGGCATCCCGGTCGCCGACACGCACGCCGGCAAGGGCGCGGTGCCCTGGGACCACCCCTGCGCGGTCGGCGGCATCGGTTCCACCGGCTCGTACGCGGCGAACGAACTGGCCGAGGAGGCCGACGTCGTGCTCGGCATCGGCACCCGGTACTCCGACTTCACCACCGCCAGTCACACCGTCTTCGGCAACCCGGACGTCACGTTCGTCAACCTCAACGTGGCCCGCCTGGACGCCGTGAAGCACTCGGCCGAGCCGCTCGTCGCGGACGCCCGACTCGGCGTCCAGGCGCTCGCGGGAGCACTGGTGGACTGGGAGGTCGACCCGGAGTACCGCAACCGCACCCGCCAACTCATCGCCCGGACACGGGAGATCGAGGAGGAGTGCTTCAACCGGGGCCACGGACCGCTGCCCGCCCAGACCGAGATCCTCGGCGCCCTCAACGATGTCCTCGACGATCGCGCCGTAGTCATCAACGCGGCCGGTTCCATGCCCGGAGACCTGCAACAACTGTGGCGAGCCCGGGATCCGAAGGCCTACCACGTCGAGTACGCGTACTCCTGCATGGGCTACGAGGTCGCCGCCGGAGTCGGTGCCAAGATGGCCGACCCGTCGCGCGAGGTCGTCGTCCTCGTCGGCGACGGCTCCTATCTGATGATGGCTCAGGAGATCGTGACCATGGTCTCCGAGGGCCTGAAGGTCATCATCGTCCTCGTCCAGAACCACGGCTTCGCCTCCATCGGCGCCCTGTCCGAGTCACTCGGCTCGCAGCGGTTCGGCACCAAGTACCGCTTCCGCAACGGTGATTCGGGGCTGCTCGACGGCGACCCACTCCCCGTCGACCTCGCCGCCAACGCCTCCTCGCTCGGCGCGGACGTCCTGCACGCCACCTCCGTCGACGGATTCCGTACGGCGATGGAGAAGGCCAAGGCCGCGAGCCGCACCACCGTCGTGCACGTCGAGACCGACCTCTACGGGCCCAACCCGCCCGCGCACGGCTGGTGGGACGTCCCCGTCAGCCAGACCTCCGACCTCGACTCCACCCGTGACGCGTACGACACGTACGCCGCCCGCAAGAAGGCGCAGCGCCACTACCTGTAAGTCCCGTCCCCGCAAAGGAAACCCGCACCGTGACAACCATCGAGCACTGGATCAACGGCTCCCCCGCCGCCGGGACCAGCCTGGAGACGGCACCCGTGTTCAACCCGGCCACCGGCCAGGAGCAGGCCCGGGTCGCCCTGGCCTCGGCCGCCGACGTGGACACGGCCGTCATGGCCGCCACCGCCGCCTTCGAGACCTGGTCCGAGTCGTCGCTCACCCGGCGCACCCAGGTGATGTTCGCCTTCCGGCAACTCCTCGTCGAGCACGAGGGGGAGCTGGGCCGGATCATCTCCGCGGAACACGGCAAGACCGTCGACGACGCACGCGGCGAGATCACCCGCGGCCGGGAGGTGGTGGAGTTCGCCTGCGGGCTCGGCGACGTACTGAAGGGGTCCTTCTCCGATCAGGTCTCGCGCGGCGTCGACGTACACAACTTCCGCCAGCCGCTGGGTGTCGTCGCGGGGATCACGCCCTTCAACTTCCCCGCCATGGTGCCTCTTTGGATGCACCCGATCGCCATCGCCACCGGCAACACCTTCCTTCTCAAGCCCAGCGAACGCGACCCCTCCGCCGCCAACTTCGTCGCCGAGCTGTACCGGAAGGCCGGGTTGCCCGACGGCGTGTTCAACGTCGTGCACGGCGGCAAGGAGGCCGTCGACGCGATCCTCACCCACCCCGGCATCGAGGCGGTCTCCTTCGTCGGCTCCACGCCGATCGCCAAGTACGTGCATGAGACCGCCACCGCGCACGGCAAGCGCGTCCAGGCGCTCGGCGGTGCCAAGAACCACGCCGTCGTCCTGCCCGACGCCGACCTGGAGTTCGCCGCCGGCCACATCACCGCCGGCGCCTACGGCTCGGCCGGCGAGCGCTGCATGGCCGTGTCCGTCGCGGTCGCCGTCGGCGCCGCGGCCGACGCCCTCGTCGAGGTGCTGGAACGCAAGGCCCGCGAGGTGCGGGTCGGCCCCGGCGACGCGCCCGGTGTGGACATGGGACCGCTGGTCACCAGGGCCGCCCGGGAGCGCGTCGAGAACGCCGTCGGCACCGCCGCCGCGCAGGGCGCCACAGTCGTCGTCGACGGCCGCGGACTGAAGATCGACGGACACGGGGACGGCTTCTTCACCGGCCCGTCCCTCCTCGACCACGTCACGGCCGAGATGGACGCCTACCGGGAGGAGCTGTTCGGCCCGGTCCTCGCCGTCGTCCGTGTCGACACCCTCGACCAGGCCATCGACCTCATCAACGCCAACCCCTACGGCAACGGCACCGCCCTGTTCACCGGCTCCGGGGAGGCCGCCCGGCGATTCCAGCGCCAGGTCAAGGTCGGCATGATCGGCGTCAACGTGCCGGTGCCCGTGCCGATGTCGTACTACTCCTTCGGCGGCTGGAAGGACTCCCTCATCGGCGACTCCCCCATCCACGGCCACGACGGCATCCGCTTCTACACCCGCCCCAAGGTCGTCACCACGCGCTGGCCGCAGCCCACACAGCAGGTCGCCGCCGGCTTCGACTTCCCCACCTCCAGCTGACATCCGCGTCCCCGCGGCAACACGACTCCCCACATCACCCCCGGGTCCCGCTGATCCTTCGGGTGACCGGTTCGAACCACGATCAAGAAAGCAGGGCACCCCGATGACCACGTCCGCCGAATCCCTCTCCGTCGCTGTGATCGGAGCCGGTATGGCCGGCCGCAGTCACGCCGCCGGTTACCGCAACGTCAACACGGTCTTCGGCGCCGGCCTGCCGCCGGTCCGCCTGGCCGCGATCGCCGACGCCAACGTCGGACTCGGCGAGGACGCCGCCCGCCGCTACGGTTTCGAGAAAGCGCTCCCGAACTGGGAGGCCGTCGTCGAGGACCCGACGATCGACGCCGTCAGCATCGTCGTCGGGAACGCCCTGCACCGGCCGATCGCGGAGGCGCTGGTCGCCGCCGGCAAGCACGTGCTGTGCGAGAAGCCGCTGGCCGGGTCGTTGGAGGACGCCCGCGCGATGGCCGAGTTGGAGCGCACCGCCGATGTCGTCACCGCCGTCGGGTACACCTTCCGGCGCTCCCCCGGCATCGCGGCGATCCGCGAGCACGTCCGGCGCGGTGAGCTGGGCGATCTCTCACTGTTCGGCGGCCGGTACTGGTGCGACTACGCGACCGACCCGAACGGCCCGCTGACCTGGCGGTTCAAGGGCGGCCCCGGCTCCGGCGCGCTCGGAGACGTCGGCTCGCACATCATCGACGTGGCCGAGTACGTCGCCGGCCCCATCACCGCGGTCTCCGGTGCCACGCTGTCGACGCAGATCCCCAAGCGTCCCCTGCCGCTGGGCGCGGTCGTCGGACACAAGGCGGCCCCCGTCTCCGACGAGATGGGCGAGGTCGAGAACGAGGACACCGCGTCCTTCACCGCCCGCTTCGAGTCCGGTCTCGTCGGGACCTTCTCGGTGACGCGCACCGGCTTCGGCCTGCCCAACGGGCTCGCCTTCGACGTCCTGGGCCTCGGCGGCCGGGCCGCGTTCGACCAGCACCGGCCCGCCGAGTACCTCTTCGACGACGCCCAGCCCGAAGCCCGTACCCGCGGCGCCCGGCAGATCATCGCCGGCCCGCACATGCCGTACTTCGCGGGCGGGGTCCCGATGGAGGCGCCGGGTGTCGGCGCCAGCAACGCCGACAACTTCACGTACCAGGCCCGCGCCTTCCTCGACCAGATCGCGGGCGTCACCGATCCGCAGCCGGTCTGCGCCACGTTCGCCGACGCGCTGCGGACCATGGAAATCATCCAGGCCGTCGTCGGCTCCTCCCGCACCGACGGCGCCGCCGTCACGGTTCCGCCCGCCGCCTGACCCCTCCCGCACAGAAGGAACGGACACATGGCTCTCAAGCTCGGCGCCTACACCGCCTGTCTGCACGACCGCACCCTCACCGAAGCCCTCGACATCCTCAAGGAGAACGGTCTGACCTCCGTCGAGGTCAACACCGGCGGCTTCATCCCCTCCCCGCACTGCCCGGTCGACCTCCTGCTGTCCTCGTCCACCGCACGCGAGGAATACCTGGCGGCCTTCACCGAGCGCGGGATGGAACTGACCGGGCTGAACTGCAACGGCAACCCCCTCAACCCGCTCCCCGGGGTCGGCCCGAAGCACGCCGACGACCTGCGCCGCACCATCCGGCTCGCGGGCCTGCTCGGGGTGAAGCACGTCGTGACCATGTCCGGCACGCCAGGCTCCGACCCCGACGCCAGGTACCCCTCCTGGGTCGTGAACCCGTGGGACGGCGTCTACATGGATGTCCTGGACTACCAGTGGGGCGTGGCCGTCGAGTTCTGGAGGGAGATCGACGCGCTGGCCCGGGAGAACGACGTCCGGGTCGCCATCGAGATGCACCCGCACAACCTGGTGTTCTCCCCGGTCACCCTCAAGCGGCTCGTCGACGAGGGCGGCACCACCAACATCGGCGCCGAGATGGACCCCTCCCACCTGATGTGGCAGGGCATGGACATCGTCGCCTCCATCAAGTGGCTGGGCCCGCTGGTCTTCCACGCCGCCGCGAAGGACGCGACGCTCTGCCCCGGCGCCGACATCCGCGGCGTACTGGACACGTCATTCACCCGTGTGCCCGCCGACGCGCCCGGCAAAGTGCCCACCGGCTACGGATTCTGGTGCAACGCCTGGCCCGAGAACCCGGCGTGGAAGTTCGTCGCCGTCGGCATCGGAAACGACGTCCCCTACTGGACCGAGTTCCTGCGCGCCCTCGCCGAGATCGACCCGGACATGGCCGTGAACATCGAGCACGAGGACGCCGCCTACTCCCAGACCGAAGGACTCGCCCTGGCCGCCAAGAACCTGCACAGCGCCGCGGCCGCACTGTGACCCACCGCGCTGCAGCGCCCTGTGCCCGAAGACCGGAAACGACCCACACGAAAAGGGCCCCCGCAGACTCTCGCCTGCGAAGACCCTTCACACAGTCGGGACGACAGGATTTGAACCTGCGACCCCTTGACCCCCAGTCAAGTGCGCTACCAAGCTGCGCCACGTCCCGATGCCCGTTGTGACCTGGGGTTTCCCCCGGCTGAACGTGCAACGAAACAATACCGCACTCGGGTCGGTGGTCGCGCACTCCTTTTGTCCGCAGACCGCCGCTTGACCTCAAGCATGATTGAGGTTGCACGATCGCCAGTATGACGACGACAACGGCGAAACGCCTGTACGGGTATGCGGACCTGCCCGGCCTGATGGGTCTGATGAGCGGCGACGAGAAGCACGGACCGGCGGCGACATCCACGCTGGACGCACTTTGGGTTCTCTACGACCGGGTGCTGCGCGTCACGCCGGATCGGGCGGACGATCCGGAGCGGGACCGGTTCCTGTTGTCCAAGGGACACGGGCCGATGGCGTACTACGCGGTGCTCGCCGCGAAGGGCTTCGTACCGGTGGACTGGCTGCCGGGTTTCGGCTCGTACGACTCGCCGCTCGGCCACCATCCGGACCGTGTGCTCGTCCCGGGCGCGGAGATCGGCAGCGGCTCGCTCGGGCACGGGCTGCCGATCGCGGTCGGGACGGCGCTGGGCCTGCGGGCCCAGGGGATGCACGACCCGCGCGTGTGGGTGCTGGTCGGGGACGCCGAGCTGGACGAGGGCAGCAACCACGAGGCGATCGCGTACGCCGGCCCGACCGGGCTCGACCGGCTGCACACCGTCGTGATCGACAACTCGTCCGCCAGTCACGCCCTGCCGGGCGGGATCTCCGCGCGATTCGAGGCCGCGGGCTGGTCCGCCGAAACCGTCGACGGGCGGGACCACGAGGCCTTGTACGCCGCGTTCACCGCACCTCACCCGGGGCGCCCGCGCGTGGTCGTCGCACGGGTCGAACCGAAGTCCGCCTGAAGCGCGCCACAGTCCGTCTCACTCCTGAAGGGTTTCCCCACATGGACACCATGCGTGACCGATTCGCCCCTGTCGTCTCGCGACTGCTCGATGAGGATCCGCGGGTCGCGGTCGTCCTCGCCGAGATCGGACGGGACGGTTTCGAGGAGGCTCAGCACCGGCACCCGGACCGGGTGATCAACGTCGGCATCCGCGAGCAGTTACTGATCGGGGCCGGCGCGGGTCTGGCACTGACCGGGCTGCGGCCCGTGGTGCACACCTTCGCCAGTTTCCTGGTCGAGCGGCCCTTCGAGCAGGTCAAGCTGGACCTCGGGCACCAGGACGTGGGCGCGGTGCTGGTCAGCGCCGCCGCGTCCTTCGACTGGCCCTCGGGCGGCTACACCCACATGGCACCCGGCGATGTCGCCCTGCTCGACACACTCGACGGCTGGACCGTGCACGTCCCGGGCCATCCCGACGAGGCGGAGACACTGCTGCGGCACGCCGTCGCGGCGGGTGACGACAAGGTGTACGTGCGACTGTCCGTCCAGTCGAACGCGGAGCCCCTGGCGGTCGACGGCGCACGGTTCCGCACCGTCCGGGAAGGGCGGGCCGGTGTCGTCGTGGCGGTCGGGCCGATGCTCGACGCCGTGCTCGACGCCACCGAAGAGCTCGACATCACCGTGCTGTACGCGACGACCGTGCGCCCCTTCGACTCGGGCGCGCTGCGCCGCGCCACGGAGACGGCCGGCACCGATGTCGTGCTCGTCGAGCCGTACCTGGCCGGCACGTCGACCTCCGCCGCGAACGACGCACTCGCGGACCTGCCGCACCGCGTGCTCGGCCTCGGCGTCGGGCGTCGCGAACTGCGCCGCTACGGCGAGATCGAGGAGCACATGGCCGCACACGGGCTGGACGCCGGGGCGCTGCGGAAGCGGATCACTGGGTTCCTCGGGACGCGGGTGAGGGGCTGAGGGGGTGGGGTGGGGCGAGAAAGTGCGGTGGTCAGCAGCGCCACGCCGCCAGACCGGCGTCGGCGGGCTGGGCGGGCCGACGGTCTCGCGGTCTGGCAGCCCGTCGGGCCGGGAAAGCACAGGCACACTGCTCGACGCGGATCCGCTCGCGAAACAGCGCGGTGCCGCGCGTCCCCGCTGCACTACACCAGTTCCGCTCGCCCGCTATCGCTCAGCCACCACCCCACCGACGCCGACGGCACCGTTCCTCAGTCAACAGCCGGAAGCCCCAACTCCGGGTAGGACTCCAGCAGTCGGGTCGGAGCCGCCTGTCGCCAGGAGTCCGCGAGGATGTCGTGCAACTCGTCCGTGCCCTCCAGCGCCGCAAGCCGTACCCGAACCCACGCGAAACCCGCCTCATGGTCGGCGATCCAGAACTTCCCGGGCTCCGCCAGGACCAGTTCGTCGCGCTCGACCTTCGGGCAGCGCACGGCGATGGAGGTCTCGTCCTCGGGCAGCGTGGCGAACATCTTCCCCGCGACCCGGAAGGTGGGCATGCTCCAGGCCATCTTCTCCGTCGTGTCCGGCAGAGAGAGGGCGGTTCGGCGTACGTCTTCGGCTTCGACCATGGAACGCACCGTAGCCAATCGCACTGACAATCACCTGCTGAGAGTGGTTTGCGAAGCCTGGTCCGACGCCTCGACCGACGCCTCCGTCGACACCTCATACCGCCCTACGTACTTGTAGAAGATCGTCGTCGGATGCAGCACTCCCGATGGCGTCCTCGCGTAGTCGGGAATGACGCCCGCCCGAGTCCAACCCGCCGACCGGTAGAGGGACTCGGCAGGGCTGTCCGTCTCGGTGTCCAGGTTGAGCAGGGTCGCACCCGCCTCGGCGGCCGCGCGCTCGGCCGTGGCGAGCAGCGCACGCCCGACTCCCTGTCCACGCACCTCCTGATGCACCATCAGCTTCACCACCTCGGCACGGTGACGACTGTTGGGCTTGTCCGGAAAGGCCAGGCTGACGGTGCCCACGACCCGCCCCTCGGCGTACGCGGCCCACACCGCCAGGATGCCTTCCGACACCGCGGCCGCCCGCCCCCGCCACCAGTCGACGGCCGCACCGTGGTCCAGCGGTGCGAGGAATCCGATCGACGCGCCCCCGTTGACGGTGTCGGTCAGAAGGTCGGCCAACTCACCGAGGGAGTCGAGAAGTTGATCAGGCGTCAGGCGTACGACGGTCATGGCAGGACCACCGCCAGCACGTAGCGCGCGTCCTCCGGTCCAGGGCTCCGGAACCTGGTCGGCCCCCACACCCGCAACCGCAGACAGTCCCCCGCGTCGAGCCGGTGCTCGGTGTCCTGGGCCGTGACCTCCAGCCGTCCGTCGAGCACCCAGATGTGCTGTTCGAGGCCGGGCACGGGAGGCCGGTCGTACGCGATGTCGGCGCCGGCCGCCAGCCGCCCCTCGACGAGTTCGCCGCGCAGCCCGGCGTGCGGCGGGGACACCGACCGGCGTACGAAACCGGAGGCCCGGTCCTCCCAGACAGGTTGTTCGGCGGCCCGTACCACCTGGGCGGGTTCCGCCTCGACCTCGCTGAGCAGCTGCGACATGGTACGGCCGTAGACGGCGCACAGGCGGTTCAGGAGCGAGGCCGTGGGGCTGATCTCCGCGCGTTCGGCCCGCGACAGGGTCGACCGGCTCACCCCGCTGTGCTCCGCCAACTCCCCCAGGGACCAGCCGCGTTCGGCCCGCAGCTCGGCCAGCCGGACACCCAGCCGGGCATCGACGGGATCCAGTTCCCTCTCGCCCGCGTCGACCGTTCCTTCGCTTCTCATATTCGGGATGCTATCCCACATGTGAAACGAATGAGGCTCGGGCACTCCACCGGCCGAGCCGGGCCGACCCGGGCTTGGAGGCGTCACCCCATCGGCGCGACCTCCCCCAGCGCCTCCAGCACCGGCCGGATCAGCGGATGCCCCTCAGCCCCGCGTCGTACCGCCGCGAAGACCCGGCGGGTGGGCGCGGCGCCGTCGACGGGGCGGACGACCACACCCGCGAGATCCATGCCGCGCAGGGCCGAGCGCGGCACCAGAGCGACCCCCGCGTCGGCCGAGGCGAGTGCGACGACCGCGCGGAAGTCGTCCGAGGAGTGCTCCAGACGAGGTTGGAAGCCGGCCTGCTCGCAGGCCAGGACCACCACGTCGTGGCAGGGGTTTCCGGGGTACGGGCCGATCCACGGGTCCTTGGCCAGCTCGGCGAGCGGCACCTCCGTGCGGTCGGCCAGGCGATGGGTCACCGGGACGACCGCGTCGAACGGTTCGGCGTACAGCGGGATGTGGGTGAGGCGGGGGTCGTCCGCGTCCGGGGCGCCCCGGTACTCGACGGCGACCGCCACGTCGACCTGCCGGTCGAGCACCATGGGCAGGCTGGCGTCGCCCTCGGCGTCCTGGACGCGGATGCGGATGCCGGGCGCCGTCCGCGCGAGCCGGGCCAGGGCGGGCGCGACGACCAGGCCGATGCCGGTCGCGAAGGCGGCGACGGTGACCGTGCCGGCCGAGCCCGAGCTGTACGCGGCCAGCTCGGCCTCCGCCCGCTCCAGCTGGGCGAGGACCGCGTTGGTGTGGCCGAGCAGGATCTCGCCCGCGGGAGTCAGCCGTACGCCCCGGGCGCCCCGCTCGACCAGGCGGTGGCCCGTTTCCTGCTCCAGGGCCGCCAGCTGCTGGGAGACCGCGGAGGGGGTGAGGTAGAGCGCGGCGGCAGCGGCCGTCACCGTACGGTGGTCGGCCACCGCACGGAGGATGTGGAGCCGTCGCGCTTCGATCATGTGACCGATTCTCTCAAACGTTCACTTTTGCCCTGCTCGCAAAGGTCCGCCTTCGACCCACTCAGGCCGCCAGCTCCGCCCGGGCCGCCACGAACGCGTCCACGGCGCGGTTCACGTCCTCCGTCGAGTGCGCGGCGGACAGCTGTACGCGGATACGGGCCCGGCCCTGCGGGACCACCGGGTACGAGAAGCCGATCACGTACACACCGCGCTCCAGGAGCAGCTCCGCCAGGCGTCCGGCGACGGTCGCGTCGCCGATCATGACCGGCGCGATGGCGTGGTCGCCGGGGAGGATGTCGAAGCCCTCCTCCGTCATCCGGGAGCGGAACAGCGCGGTGTTCGCGGCGAGCCGCTCGCGCAGGTCGCCCGCCGACTCCAGCAGGTCGAGGACCTTGAGCGAGGCCGCGGCGATCACCGGGGCGAGGGTGTTCGAGAAGAGGTACGGGCGCGAGCGCTGGCGGAGCAGGGCCACGATCTCGGCGCGGGCGGCGACGTATCCGCCGGAGGCGCCGCCGAGGGCCTTGCCGAGGGTGCCCGTGATGATGTCGACGCGGTCCATGACGCCGTGCAGTTCGGGGGTGCCCCGGCCGCCGGGCCCGACGAAGCCGACGGCGTGCGAGTCGTCGACCATGACCATCGCGTCGTGGCGGTCGGCGAGGTCGCAGATCTCCTTCAACGGCGCCACATAGCCGTCCATCGAGAAGACGCCGTCCGTGACGACCAGCCGGCGACGCGCCCCCGCGGCTTCCTTCAACTGCCGCTCCAGATCGGCGAGATCACGGTTGGCGTAGCGCAGGCGGCGGGCCTTCGACAGCCGGATGCCGTCGATGATCGACGCGTGGTTGAGGGCGTCGGAGATCACCGCGTCCTCCTCACCGAGGAGGGTCTCGAAGACTCCGCCGTTGGCGTCGAAGCAGGACGAGTAGAGGATCGTGTCCTCCTGGCCCAGGAAGGCGGACAGGCGCTGTTCCAGCTCCTTGTGCACCTCCTGCGTACCGCAGATGAAGCGCACGGACGCCATGCCGTAGCCCCAGCGGTCGAGGGCGTCGTGGGCGGCGGCGATCACCTCGGGGTGGTCGGCGAGGCCGAGGTAGTTGTTGGCGCAGAAGTTGAGGACCTCACCGGGGCGGCCGCCGGCGGTGACGTTCACGGTCGCGGACTGCGGGGTGCCGATGACCCGCTCGGGCTTGTGCAGTCCGGCGGCACGGATCTCGTCGAGGGTGGTGCGCAGGTCGTCGCGTACGGAGTCGAACATCATCAGTTCCTTAGGGAGTCCGGAGAGTTCGGGGGGGGCCGGAGGGTCCGGAGAGTCCGGGTTCCTTACGAAGCCCAGTCGAGGATGACCTTGCCGCCTCGGCCGCTCGCCGCGTCGGCGAAGGCGGACTCGAAGTCGCGGTGGTCGTAGCGGCCGGTGATCACGGGGGCGAGGTCGAGGCCGCCTTCGAGGAGGACCGACATCGCGTACCAGGTCTCGAACATCTCGCGGCCGTAGACGCCCTTGATGGTGATCATGGAGGTGACGATCCGGGACCAGTCGACGGCGAACTCGTCGGACGGCAGCCCGAGCATGGCGATCCTGCCGCCGTGGGTCATGTTGGCGAGCATGTCGCGCATCGCGACGGGGCTGCCCGACATCTCCAGGCCGACGTCGAAGCCCTCGCGCAGTCCGAGGGCCCGCTGTCCGTCCGCGATGGTCGATTCGGCGACGTTGAGCGCGAGGCTGACGCCGACCTTGCGGGCCAGTTCCAGGCGGTCCTCGCTGACATCGGTGACGACGACGTGCCGGGCGCCGGCGTGTCTGGCGACCGCGGCGGCCATCAGGCCGATCGGGCCCGCACCCGTGATCAGTACGTCCTCGCCGACCAGGGGGAAGGACAGCGCGGTGTGCACGGCGTTGCCGAACGGGTCGAAGATCGCGGCAACGTCGAGGTCGACGGGGACGCGGTGCACCCACACGTTGGACGCGGGCAGCGCGACGTACTCGGCGAACGCGCCGTCACGGCCGACGCCGAGGCCCACCGTGGCACGGCACAGATGGCGCCGCCCGGCCTGGCAGTTGCGGCACTTCCCGCACACCAGGTGGCCCTCACCGCTGACCCGGTCGCCCACGGCGATGTCCCCGATGTCACGGCCCGTCTCGACGACCTCGCCGACGAACTCGTGGCCGACCACGAGCGGAGTCCTGATCGCCTGCCGCGCCCAGCCGTCCCAGTTGCGGATGTGCAGGTCGGTGCCGCAGATCCCGGTCCTGAGAACCTTGATCAGTACGTCGCCGGGGCCGACGGCCGGCTCCGGGACGTCCATGAGCCGCAGACCCGGCTCGGCCTTCTCCTTGACCAGTGCCTTCAACGCGGCTCCTGAATACGAGGGCCCGGAGCGAAGGCATGCCGAAGGAAGCCCGCACCGGGAAGAGGAGTGGAATCGCGTAGCAATCTGCCGTACGGCGGCGCCCCGGGTCCATCGAGGTTTTCTTAAGCACCGCCGCAGCTTTGCTTCACGCCCCACCTCACGCGCTACCTCACGCCCCATCTCATTCCCGCAGAACCGTCAGCGGCTCCGCCCCCCTCTCGAAAAGTCCCGCGGCGTGTGAATCGGCGTCAATTGATCTATCTGAGGCAACCAGCCGTATCCCTCCTCAGAGAAGACCTGGAAGCTCACCCGGCAACCGAGGAGTCGGAATCCCGTCATGCCCGCACCCCACCTGGCCCTGCCGCCCACCGATCACGTCCTGTCGCCGCGCACCGGCTGGACGCGGGCCCACTGGGAGGCGCTCGCCGACCGGCAGTTGGCGGCGCTGGTCCCGTACGCGACGCCGGGCCTGGCGCAGTACCGGCTGCCGGGCCGGACCTCCTCGTCGGGTGTGGTGTCGGACGGCCTCGAGGGGTTCGCGCGGTCATTTCTGCTGGCCTCCTTCCGGATCGCCGGGGCGGACGGCGAGGTCGATCCCCGTCTCGTAGAACGCTACGCGCGAGGACTGACAACGGGCACCGACCGCGACAGCGGCGAAGCCTGGCCCGAACTCACCGACTGCTCCCAGCAGATGGCCGAGGCGGCCTCGATCGCCGTCGCACTGCACGAGACACGCCCCTGGATCTGGGACCGCCTGGACACCGAGGCGCGGGAGCGGATCGTGGACTGGCTGTGGGGCTTCGTGGGCCGCCGCACCCTGGACAACCACGGGCGCCTCCACCAGGTGGTGGCGGAGCAGTTCCTGGCCTCGGTCGGCGCTCCGTACCGGCAGGACGACATCGACGCCGGCCTCGACCGCATCGAGGACTGGTACGTCGGCGACGGCTGGTACAGCGACGGCGACGGCCGGAACTTCGACTACTACAACGGCTGGGCGATGCACCTGTACCCGTTGCTGTGGAGCCGGATCACCGGCGGCGGGGGCGGCGGGCGCGGCCAGGTCTACCGGGAGCGGCTCGCCCGGTTCCTGGCCGACTACCCGCGGTTCTTCGGCGCGGACGGCGCACCCGTGCACCACGGCCGCTCCCTGACGTACCGTTTCGCCACCACCGCCCCGGTGTGGCTGGGCGCCCTCGCGGGCGGTACGCCGCTGGCCCCGGGCCTCACCCGGCGGCTGGCCTCCGGAACGGTGCGGCACTTCGTGGAGCGCGGGGTGCCCGACGAGCGGGGACTGCTGCCGCTCGGCTGGTACGAAACGTTCCTGCCGATGACCCAGCCGTACTCGGGGCCCGCGTCACCGTACTGGGCGAGCATGGGCTTCCTGGGCCTGCTGCTGCCTCCGGAGCACCCGGTGTGGACGGCACGCGAACTGCCGCTCCCCGTCGAGGAGTCCGACCAGTACACGGCCCTCCCCGCCCCGGGCTGGCTGCTGCACGGCACGAAGCACGACGGCATCGTCCGCCTGGTCAATCACGGAAGCGCCCACCAGTCCCCGGCGGAACCGGCCGAGGACGATCCGCACTACGCGAAGTTCGGCTACTCGACGGCGACCGCGCCCGATGCGGGTGCACATGCCTGGGAGCGGACCGTCGACGGGCACATCGCGCTGGTGACACCGGACGGCACGGCCTCGCGCCGGCGCACGATCGTTCCGCTGAGCTGCTCCGGGCGAACGGCGGCCTCGCGTCATGTCGCCCGACTGCCCGGCAGCGACGAGGAGTTCCCCATCGAGACGACAAGTGTGCTGCGCGGTCCGTGGGAGATCCGGGTGCATCGAGTCCACTCCCCTTCCGGCGTGACGGTCCGGGAGGGCGGTTACGCGGTCGCGGCCGGCACCCGGCCCACCGCCGAGCGGGGCCACGGCTGGGCGCTGGCCCGCACCGAGAACGGGCTGACCAGCGTGGTCGTCGCGCTGCACGGCTGGGACGACGACACGGGCATCGCGCGCGAGGTCGAGGCCAACGCCTTCGGCCCGCACTCGGCGACGCCGTACCTGCGGTGCGCGGCCGGCCGGCCGGGCGGCAGCGGTGTGTACGTCACGCTGCTGGCGCTGACACGGGACGCCGTGCACCCCCAGGTGTTGCGGGAGTCGATGTCCTGCGAGGTCGAGGGAGACGAGGTCCGGATCACCTTCCCGGAAGGGGACAGCGTCTCTGTATGACGACCATCTGGATGAGGACCATGAGGGCCATCAGAACCCGCCCTCCCGCAGCTCGATCTGCTCGACCAGTTCCGCCGCCATCGACTTGATGGTGTCCAGGCCCGCCCTCCCCCACGGCCGGGGTTCGACGTCGGCGACGGCCACCGTGCCGAGCCCGATGCCCGTGCGGTCGATGAGCGGCGCGCCCAGATAGGAGCGGATGCCGAACTCGTCGACGACCGGGTTGCCTGCGAAGCGGGGGTAGTCGCGGACGTCCTCCAGGACCAGTGCCTTGCGCCGGACCACCACATGGGGGCAGAAGCCGTGGTCGCGGGCCATATAGCGGCCGATCCGATGTTCGGTGCCGTCCCCCTGGTCCGTACGCACCACGGTCGGCAGGTCGGCCGGGACACCGCCGTACGGGGTGTGCAGGCCCGCGAAGAACTGCCGGTCCTCGTCGATGAAGTTGACCATCGCGTACGGCACTCCGGCGAGCTCGGCGAGCCGGTCCGCGAAGGCGTCGAGGGCCGGCTCCGCGCACTCGCCGAGACCGAGCCCGCGCAGCCGTCGCGTCCGGGCGGGAGCGTCCCTGTCCTCGGGGGTGAGCAGCAGCCGACCTGCCGGGTGCGGCGGGTCGTACCTCATGTGTGGGCTCCATGGCTGGGGGCGTGCGACGGCGCGTGGGCGAGCAGGTGGCGGACGAGGGTCAGCAGGGTCTGCACTCCTGAGCTGGAGATCCGGGCGTCGCAGCACACGACGGGGATGTCCGGGTCGAGGTCGATGGCCGACCGCACCTCGTCCGGGTCGTAGCGGTAGGCGCCGTCGAACTCGTTGACGGCGACGATGAACTGCAGGCCGCGCTGCTCGAAGAAGTCGACGGCGGCGAAGCAGTCCTCCAGGCGGCGGGTGTCGGCGAGGATGACCGCGCCGAGCGCGCCCTCGGAGAGCTCGTCCCACATGAAC
Organism: Streptomyces sp. NPDC050704; assembly: GCF_040654355.1. Lineage (NCBI taxonomy): Bacteria > Bacillati > Actinomycetota > Actinomycetes > Kitasatosporales > Streptomycetaceae > Streptomyces > Streptomyces sp. NPDC050704. Next base: position 19,484 of record NZ_JBFAHW010000062.1, read on the forward strand.
CAGAACCGTTCCTGCCCGGGGGTGCCGAACAGGTACAGCACGTGTTCCGGGTCGAGGGTGATACGCCCGAAGTCCATCGCGACGGTCGTCTCGACCTTGTTCTCGATGCCGTCGAGGTTGTCGGTCGCGGCGCTGACCGTGGTGAGAAGTTCTTCCGTGCTGAGCGGCGCGATCTCGCTCACCGCGCCGACGAAGGTGGTCTTGCCCGCCCCGAAACCTCCCGCCACCAGGATCTTCAGTGCGGTGGGGAAGGGGTCAGAGCTGTCGTCGTAGTCCATCGAGCACTGCCTCCAGAAGAGACCGGTCAGTGGGGTTGTGGTGGAACGTCGGGGGCTTCGTGGAGAGCGCCCCGCAGTCGACGAGGTCGGACAGCAGCACCTTGGTCACCGCTGCCGGCAGCTTCAGATGCGCGGCGACCTCGGCGACCGAGACGGGGTCCCGGCACAGTTCGAGTGCCTGGCTGTGCTCGGGGCCGAGGTAGCCGAGGGGGGTGGCTCCGGTGGCCATCACCTGGGACAGCAGGTCGAGCGCGGTGCTCGGCCGGGTCCGGCCGTTGCTGACCTGGTAGGGACGCACCAGCCGCCCGGCCGCGTCGTCGAGCCAGGGCCCGTCGCCGGCCGCGGCCACGCTCAAGGCCTCATCGCAGACGGTTCTACGGCGGACTGCCTAGGCGCGGTCATCAGGTACGGGCGGACGCTCTTGACCAGCATCGCCATCTCGTAGCCGAGCACGGCCGCGTCGGCCTCCCGGCCGGCGAGCACGGCCAGGCAGGTGCCGGAGCCGGCGGTGGACACGAACAGCAGTGTGGAGTCCAGTTCGACGACGACCTGGCGCACCTCTCCGCCGTCCCCGAAGCGGACGCCCGCGCTGCGTCCCAGGGAGTAGAGCCCGGAGGCCAGGGCCGCCATGTGGTCGGCGCTGTCGGGATCGAGGCCGTGCACGGACTTCACGAGGCCGTCGCAGGAGAGCAGTACCGCGCTTCTGGTGTGCGGTACGCGCTGCACCAGGCCGCTCATCAGCCAGTCGAGATCGGATGCATGGCCGGTCGGCACATCGCTCGCCATGGGGGATCGACTCCTTGAAGTACGAAGGTCTGCGGGAGCGGAGGGGGGTGTCGGGATGGGGGTGGCGTGGTTCATCCGGCCGGCGTGCTCCCGTCGTGCCGGGCGATGAGATCGTGACCGGGCGCGGGCGCCGTCTCGCGCCCGGCGTGCGCCTCGGACGCTTCCTGCGCTGTGTGCGCTGTGTGCGTTTCGCCTATGGGCGTGCCGTCCATGTGGGCCGCCTCCGTGGGCACCGGGTCCGGGTATCCCGTGTCCCGGTACTGGGCCTCGGCGAACTGGGCTTCGGCGAGCCCGATGCCGCGCTGGAACGCCGCCATCAGGCCGGGGTCGTGACCGACGTGGATCTCGGAGTCCTGGCGCGGGGCCGGTCCGCCGCGCAGTTCGGGCACGATGTGCTCCTGGGCCCGCCGTTTGGGCAGTTGGGGCTTGCCCATGGTGCCGCGCACCGTGCCGCTGCGCGGAGCGGGCGGCGTGGCCAGGTTCTCCATGACGATCCGCCGGTCGTCAGGGTGGATGCCGGGCACGGCCTCCGCCGGATTGGACCGCGTCCCGGCCCCGCGCATCGGAAGTGGGGCCGGACCAGCGTTGCCGTTCACGGCCGACGACCCGATGGGTACGCCGTGCGACGGCGTCGCTTCGGCCCCCTGCCACGGCAGACGCGGTACGTCGACGGCGGCGCTCCGCACAACTCCCTGCGCGGGGACCGGTGTCCCGTGAGCCGGTGTCCCGTGCCCCCGAGAGCCATGGGCCGGCATGTCATGGCCCGGAGTGCCGTGCAGGGAGGTGTCGTATGCCGACATGGTGTGTGGGGACGTGCTGTGTGTGGACGTGCTGTGTGCTGACATGCCATGAGACACCCCAGTGCCCTGTGTCGAAGGACCATGGCCGGTGGCACCAGGGGCCGAAGCGCCATGGGCCAAGGTCCCCCGGGTCACCGCCCCGCGGGCCGGAGCACCCGGTACCGGAACGCCCTGGACCGGCGCCCCTTGCGCCGAAGCACCCTCCTGCGGCACCCGGCGCAGCTGTCCCGCCCTCGCCTGCTGCTCCTCCTCGGCGCCGAGCAGCGCCTGCGGCACGACGAGCACGGCCTGGACGCCGCCGTAGATGTTGGTCTGCAGCCGGACGGCGATGCCGTGCCGTCGCGCGAGCTGCGAGACCACGAACAGCCCGATGCGGCCGTCCTGCAACAGGCTCGCGACGTTCACCTGGTCCGGGTCGGCGAGCAGGGCGTTCATCTTGTGCTGCTCGGTCAGGGGCATGCCGAGCCCGCGGTCCTCGACCTCGACGGCGAGCCCCGAGGTGACGACGTTGGCCCGCAGCAGAACCTGGGTGTGCGGGGCCGAGAACACCGTGGCGTTCTCGACGAGTTCGGCCAGCAGATGGATGACGTCGGCGACGGCGTGGCCCCGCACGGTGCCGTCGATCGGCGGTACGAGTTTGACCCGCGAGTACTGTTCGACCTCGGCGATGGCGGAGCGCAGTACCTCGGTCATGGAGACCGGGTTGCTCCACTGCCGCCGTGAGACGGCGCCGCCGAGCACGGCGAGGTTCTCGGCGTGGCGCCGGATGCGGGTGGCGAGGTGGTCGACGTGGAAGAGGCCCTTGAGCAGGTCCGGGTCCTCGATCTCGTTCTCCAGCTCGTCGAGGATCGAGATCTCGCGGTGCACGAGGGACTGCAGCCGCCGGGCCAGGTTGACGAAGACCTCGACCTTCTGCTCGTTGCCCGTGTGGCTGGAGAGCTGGGAGGCCTGGACGACCGCGCCGACGGCGCCGTCGTGGGCGCGTGCCAGGTCGTCGGCGAGCAGGTCGAAGTCGTCGGCGTCCGGGGTGGGTTGGCTGCGCGGACGGCGTGCGGGCGGTCCGTCACCGCGGCGCAGCGCCTCGACGAGGGTGAGCAGGTCGGCCTGGCCGCGGGCGCTGGTGCGGCGCAGGGCGCCGATGCGGTCGCTGATCGACTTGGCGGCGCGGTCGGCGGCCACGGAGGCGATCACGATGCCCGCGAGGGCCACCCCGACGGCCCCGCCGAGGACGATCCAGAAGGTGGGGCCCAGCGGGACGGCGGTCGTGCGGACGGCGAAGAGCAGGGCGGCGCTGGCGCTGAGGGCCACCGCGACGGGCGGCAGGAGCGCGAGTCGGAGGAGCTGGGGTCGTATGTGGGTCTCGGGCAGCGAGGGGGCGGCACGGGCGACCGGTCGCCCGTGCCGCCCGCCCTCGCGGCGGTCTGCGCGTGCGGCCGGTGCGCGAAGGTGAGACATCGACGTCCTCGTACTGGGGTATCGGGGCCGTGGGGGCTCCCGCGGTCTGCGACTCGGACATGCGCCGTCGCTGCGCCGGTCGAGAGAGCCGACGATCCGGCCCTGCGTCGCCCTACGGACACTCACAGTAGTCGCGTGCGTCTCACGCGTGGTGGGCAGTTCACAAAGTCCGGCGGTCGACGTCCCGCTCTGGTATGAGCGTTCGTACGACAGACCGATAAGTCGCTCGCACTCGTGTTCCTACGGGCCGTCGAGCCGATCAGACCTGGTCAGAAGCGGTCAGCAAAAAACGGCGAGGGCCGAGGAGCAGGCTGCTCCTCGGCCCTCGCCGAACACCTTCGCGCGCCTTCAGGGGGCTTCGAATCACCCCGCCGGGACGGTCTGCGGGTCTCCGCTGTCCTCCGTGCTGTCACCCGGTGCGTCACGCACTGTCTCCACGGCGGCCGGTACGGGCCAGCCACCGGCCGGCTCGACGGCCACACCGCGCCACCAGGGCTCGGACGGGACGGTCTCGGCCGTGGGCTCGAAGGGCTCGCCGGGCCGGGGCAGCGCGACCCGCGCGCCGACCGCGTGGGCGGCGGCGACGGTCCCCTCGCCGGGCTCGGCCCACGGGTGCGTCGCCAGGTTGAACGTCGCCCAGTGGATCGGCAGCATCACACCGCTGGGCCGGCCGCCCTGGAGGCCCAGGTGGGCGCGCATGCCCTCCTCGGGCGTCATGTGGATGTCGGGCCAGAACTCGCTGTACGCGCCGATCTGGATCATCGTGGCGTCGAAGGGGCCGTGCTCGGCGCCGATGTCCTTGAAACCCTCGAAGTAGCCGGTGTCGCCACTGTGGTAGATCCGGTGCTCGTCACCTGCCACCGCCCAGGACGCCCAGAGCGTGTGCTGCGTGTTGCGCAGTCCGCGGCCGCAGAAGTGGCGGGCCGGGGTGGCGGTCAGGGAGATTCCGCCGACCTTCGTCGTCTCGTGCCAGTCCAGCTCGCGCAGCCGGTCCGCCGAGACGCCCCAGTGCTCCAGGTGGGCGCCGACGCCGAGAGGCACCGCGAACACCGTGTCCGTACCGGCCAGGGCCTTGATCGTGGGCAGGTCCAGGTGGTCGTAGTGGTCGTGCGAGATGACGACCACGTCGACCGGGCCGAGCGCCTCCAGAGGCAGGGGCACCGGGTGCAGCCGCTTGGGACCGGCGAAGGCGACCGGGGAACAGCGCTCACCCCAGACGGGATCGAAGAGCACGCGGTGCCCGTCGATCTCGGCGAGCACACTGGAGTGCCCCATCCATGTCAGCCGCAGCCCGTGGGCCGGGGGCTTGGCGAGGTCGGCGAGCGTCGTGGCGTGCACCGGGATCGGGCCGGCCGGGGCGCGCAGGACGCGCTCTTCCTTCCGGAAGAAGCCTTTCGCGAAGTCGCGCATGGCGCCCTCGGGCCGGGGGGTGCCCGGCGGATTCTGGAAGACGCCGCCCGCGAAGTTCGGTGATCTGCGGATACGCTCCATGCGCTCACCGGTGGGATCGGCGCCGAAGGCAGCGGGCTGCAGCGCGCGGAGCCCGGAGCTCAGAGAACGGGAACCGGTCACGGCACCTCCAGTGGATTCGTTCGGTCATCCCATTATGGGTGTCGCCTCTGACAGCGTTGGGTCGGGTGTATGACAACGCGGTGTCCGCGCCGGAACCACCGGGTCCACCGTGGACGGACCGGGCTCCGCCGAGGATTCGTTCAGTGATCCGTTGAGTGATCTGTTCAGTGATCCGTCAGCGCGTTGACAGAGTCTCCACCAGCTCCCAATACTGACTGATCATTCAGTAACTCTCGCTTGTGGAGACCTCATGACCGCCCCCCTGATGACGCTCACCTGGACCGATCACGTCACCGGCCGCCAGGGGCACCTGGTCGTCGACCGGCTGGTGCGCGGTGTGTCCAGCGGCGGGCTGCGGATGCGGGCGGGCTGCACGCTGGACGAGGTCGCCGGGCTCGCGCGCGGTATGACCATGAAAGAGGCGCTGCACTACAACCCCGAGGGCCGCTACATCCCGCTCGGCGGCGCGAAGGGCGGCATCGACTGCGACCCCCGGGACCCGGCGGCGTACGGCCTTCTCGTGCGCTATCTGCGCGCCATGCGCCCGTACATCGAGGCGTTCTGGACCACCGGCGAGGATCTCGGCCTCACCCAGGACCTCGTGGACCGGGCCGCGGCCGAGGCGGGGCTCGTCTCGTCCATCCAGGCCGTGTATCCGCTGCTCGACGACGAGACGGCGGCCCGGCGGCGGCTGGCGGACGCGTTCGCGGTCGACGTGGATGGCATCGGACTCGACGAGCTGGTCGGCGGCTGCGGGGTCGCCGAATCGGTGCTCGCCGCCCTGGACCGGGCCGGGGTGGCATACGCGGGAACGCGGGTCGCCGTGCAGGGTCTGGGCACCATGGGCGGGGCCACGGCCAGGTTCCTCTCGCGCGCGGGGCTCACCGTGGTGGCCGTCGCCGACGTGAAGGGCACCATCGCCGCCCCCGGAGGACTCGACGTCGACGCGCTGCTCGCGGCCCGGGACGCGTACGGGACGGTCGACCGCGCGGCGCTGCGCCCGGCCGACCGCGAACTGCCCGGCGACGCCTGGCTCGCCACCGAGGCGGAGGTGCTGGTGCCGGCGGCGGTCTCGTACGCGATCGACACCGCCAACCAGGACCGGATCACGGCCCGCTGGATCGTCGAGGCCGCCAACATGCCCGTACTTCCCGAGGCGGAGGAGCTGCTCGCCGCGCGCGGAGTCACCGTCCTGCCGGACGTCGTGGTCAACTCCGGGACCAACGCCTGGTGGTGGTGGACGCTGTTCGGCGACATCGGGGCCGACGCGGACGAGGCGTTCGCGTACACACGGCGCTCGATGCGCGCCCTGATCGACCGGATGCTCACGCGCGCGGAGGCCGACGGGACGACCCCGCGGGCCGCCGCCCACGCGATCGTCGCGGACCGGCTGCCGGTGATCGCCGAGCGGTTCGGATGGTATCGGTGACAGACCTCGACGGAGGGGAAAGCGGCCCTCCGCCGGTGTCACCCACGGCGACACCATAGGGTTGCCCGGTGGCGAGAGTGCGGTTGAGCGTGGCGGAGCGGCGCGAGGAGTTGCTGCGGTCCGCCATCGAACAGATCCAGCAGCGCGGTGTGTCCGCGGTGCGGATCGCCGATGTGGCGGCCGCCCTCGGGGTGAGCAACGCGCTGGTGCTCTACCACTTCTCGACGAAGGAGAAACTGGTCGCCGCCGCGTTCACGTACGCGGCCGAGGACGACCTCGCCCATCTGCGCAAGCTGCTCGGGCGCCGGACGACGGCACTGCGCCGGCTGCGGGCGGCCGTCCGCTGGTACGCGCCGACCGGGCAGGCCAAGGGCTGGCGGCTGTGGATCGAGGGCTGGGCGGCGGCTCTGCGCGAGCCGACGCTGCACGAGGTCACCCGTGACCTCGACCGCGAGTGGAAGGCCGCGATCATCGAGGTCATCGCGGAGGGCGTCGCCGCGGGTGAGTTCCACTGCCCCGACCCCACCGGCAGCGCGCTGCGCCTCACCGCCCTGCTGGACGGGCTCGCCGTCCAGATGACGGCGTACCCGGGCGCGGTGTCGCGCGCCCGGACCCAGGAGTGGGTGGACGAGGCGCTCGCCCGCGAACTGGGGCTGGAGCGCGAAGCGTTGACGACCCCGGGCACGTGACGACACCTCGCACTCGATGCGAGGTACCGCGACCTCACAGGTGAAGGGCGACCGGGCAGGGCTCGACGCCATCGGTCGAGCCCTGCCCGGCCATCCCTCAGACCTTCAAGCGGCCGGCTTTCAGGCCCTCGGCCTCTCAGGCCACCCAGTCGATCCGCATCTTGATGTCGTCGGGCGACAGGCTCCCCTTCGCCACCACACGGTCCCCGGACGACTCCCCGCGCAGCCGCCGCCCGATCCACGGCACCAGATACTCGCGCGCCCAGTGGATGTCGTCCCGCCGCACCTCGAGGGTGCCGCGGGGCGGCAGCGGAGGCCACGGCTGGTCCGGGTCCGCCGGCACCTCCAGGCCGATGACCTGGCCCGCGCGCAGGGCGACCCGGGTATGCCCTTCGGGCGACAGGTGGAGCCGGTCGCCGTCCCAGGCCCGCCGGTCCTGGATGGTCCTGAGGGACCACAGGTCGAGGACGGGACAGCCGTACCGGTCGGCGATGGCCCGTACATGCCCGTTGTACGTGGCGATCTTGCCGCGCAGGTGCTTGAGCACGGGGATGCCACGGGTGTCGAAGCCGGTGGTCACGAGCACCGTGCCGACGGCCGACGTGAGCTCCACGACGGCACGTTCGAAGCGCTCCGCGACCTCGTCGGGGTCGGTGCCCGGCCGGAGGATGTCGTTGCCGCCCGCGCAGAAGGAGACCAGATCCGGCGAGAGCTCCTTGGCCCGCCGCAGTTGGTCCTCGACGATCTGGTCGAGCAGTTTCCCGCGGACGGCGAGGTTGGTGTAGCCGAAGTCGCCCTCGGGCCGCCGGTCCGCGAGAAGCACCGCGAACCGGTCCGCCCAGCCGACCAGCGCCCCGTCGGGGCCGGGGTCGCCGACGCCTTCGGTGAAGCTGTCCCCCACCGCTACGTACGACCCGATCACTGATGTGTTGTCATACTTCGAATCGTCTGCCACATCGGCCCATGATTCCCCTTCGGTTGTGAGCTACGCGACCGTAGGAAAGGGTTGACGCGCGGTGAGATAAGCCACTCGTCAAGTGTTGGTCAACCCCGGAATAAGGCCTCATCAGGAGTCGTTGCCCCGCCACACCCGGAAGTCCGTGATCCTGAAATGGCTCCAGACGGTCCGGAACGCGAAGTGCCCGCTCGTGTAGGGCTCCGGGTCCACGTAGTCGAAGACGAGCCTGCCGTTGTTCCACCACTGGACCGTCGAACCGTTCGAGACGATCCGGACGCGATGGGGCTCGTTGGCCGTGAGCAGCGGCTCCGTGTAGTCGAGGACCAGCGGTCGCACGCCCGCCTCGCCCACGTAACGGCGCAGCCGCGTGGTCGTGTTGTAGTTCGCGCCGTACCCGGAGTAGTACGTCTTGAGGTAGTCGTACTCGGGGAGCGCCCCGCCGCGTTCCGTCGCGAACAGGTCGCCGGGGGAACGCACGTCGGTGGCGTTCCAGAAGTTGTTGAGGTCGGACACCCGGTCGTTCGCCCCGCCCGCGGAGACCGGCGTGGCGGTGTACTCGATGACGTACGGCCCCCGCAGCCGGCGCTTGAACCAGACCGTCGCCCCGCTGGGCACGTCGATCTCCAGGACGCCCCGGGAGGCGGTGACGCTGCCGCCGTCCTGCAGTTCGGTCGCCCACTGGCCGAGGCCGTGCCGGAAGTCGTCACGGGCGATGAGCCACCCCCGGCCGTGGCGGGCCGCCGCGCTCGCCCCTTGGGCGGGGGCGAGTGCCACGAGGGCGGCACCGGCCGCCAGGGCTCCGAATGCTCTGCGTGTGGTCGTCATGAAGCGGCTCCTCCGAAGACCCATAGAAAGCGCTTGCGGAGATCACTCTGTCCCCACTGCCCCGCTCCTGTCGAGACCTCGCGCCGCCACGCCACACGCCCGCAATACGTCGATCGCGGTTCAGCTCGGCCGCCCGCGGCACGCCCGCGTCCCGATCGTTCCCGCGAACGCCGGAGGCCGGACCCCGGGGATCGTGGGGTCCGGCCTTCGGAGACGAGCCGGTTGGTCCGGCCCGCGCGTGGCGAGCGGGGCGTCAGACGGAGACGCCCTTCGAGCGGAGGTACGCCATCGGGTCCACGTCCGAGCCGTAGTCCGGCGTGGTGCGGATCTCGAAGTGCAGGTGCGGTCCCGTGACGTTGCCGGTCGCGCCCGAGAGGCCGACCTGCTGGCCCCCGGTCACGGTCTGCCCGGCCGACACGGAGAGGGAGGACAGGTGGGCGTACTGGGCGTAGAAGCCGTCGTTGAGCTTGATGACGACCTGGTTGCCGTACGCACCGCCCCAGCCGGCCGAGACGACCGTGCCGGCGCCCACGGACTTGAGCGAGGTGCCGGTCGGGACGGAGAAGTCGACACCGGTGTGGTAGCCGCTGGACCACATGCTGCCGGACATCTTGTACGGGGTCCCGACGGACGCACCCGCGACCGGCAGGGCGAACCCGGAGGCACTGGCGGTGTCCGCGGCCTTGGTGGTCGTGGTCGGCTTCTTCGCGGACGGCTGGGGGGCCTTGGCAGAGCCGGAGCCGGAATCGGCACGGGAACCGGAGCTGGTGTCAGCCGCGGCCTTCCCGCCGATCGTCAGCTTCAGGCCCGGGTGGATGAGTCCCGGGTCGCCGCCGATCGTCGTGCGGTTGTCCTCGTACAGCTTCTTCCAGCCGCCGTTGACATCCTGCTCGTCGGCGATCTTCGAGAGGTAGTCACCCGCCCGGACCGCATACGTCTTGGTCGTCGCCTTCTTCTCGGCGGCCTTCTTCTCGGCGGCGATCGGCGCGGCTTCGGCGGCCTTGTCCGAAACAGTGGACCGGCTCAGGACATTCGAGGTATTCGCAACGGAGTCGGCGGCGGACTGCGAAGTCGCGGCGTTCGCACCGGTCGCCCCCAGCAGCGGCAGGGCGAGTGCGGCGCCACCGGTTCCGGCGACGGCGATGGAGCGGGTGAAACGCTGGGACTTGGGACGGCGGTGCTTACCCTTCGCGGGCATGACGAATTTCCTCTCCGGCGCCTGCGGGGTGAGCTGTCGGGTGCGAGCTGGAGATGCCCGGCCGCGCTTTCGCACGGCTTAACCCCTAGCCGTTCCGGAGACCGGAACAGGCGTCTTACCTGTGGGTCCCCCGCTCCTGCCGTTTCGGGTGGGTGAGCGGATTCCGGGCGGCGGCAGGATTGGGCGTCCGTCCGGATTGGTGGCGAACGTAAGCGACCCGTGGAGGCAGGGACAACCTTTGGTGTTTCCTGTGCGCACCGTTCTCTTGATCCATGCCCGAAATGTCAGTCACCCTGCGTAAATGGCAGATCGCGACCATTTCTTAAATCCCTGGAAACACGGGTGAATTACGTGAACATGGCGACAGCGGACCGTCATCAATATGACGCTGCTCACGCGCCGCAACCCCAGGAGCCTTCGTTCCAGAGCGAGTTGGAACGAAGGCTCCAATAAGGACACAACAGTCACATACGGCGCAGGCGGATGACTACCGCATCAAGGTCCCCGCGCAGCCCGGTCCGCAGCCCGTGATGCAACAGCACCGAACCCCGGTGGACTTCACCCGTTTCGAGGCATTCGTACTCCGCCGCCGGGTCGAGGCCCCGCAGTCGCACCGGCGCGACCGGCTCACCGTAGTGCTGGGCCTGGAGCCAGGCGAGGACGACGGCCTCGCCGCCGAGGACGTACTGCACGGCGCTGAGCCCGCCCTCGGGCGCCCGCAGCCGGTGGAGGTCACCGCGCTGCACGACGGGCCGGATCTCCTTGTAGAGCTCCACCCACGTCCGTGCCTCGGCCAGCTCCTCGTCGCTCCACTCGGTCAGGTCGCCGCCCACCCCGAGCACTCCGGCCATCGCACTCACGAAGCGGAAGCGCAGCGAGCTGACGCGCCCGTTGAGCTGGACGTTGGGACTGTCGGTGACCCAGGCGGCCATGACCCGGGCCGGGTGCACCTGGCTGAAACCGTACTGGATGGCGAGCCGGTCGAGCGGGTCGGTGTTGTCGGAGGTCCACACCTGGTCCGTACGCGCCATGACGCCGAGGTCGATCCGGCCGCCACCGCCCGAGCAGGACTCGAAGGCCACTCCAGGATGGGCCGCCCGCAGCCGGTCCAACAGGCCGTACAAGGCGTCCACGTGGTCAACCCAGAGCTTCTGCGGGTACGGCTCGCCCGGCCATCCGGCGTCCGTGAAGCAGCGGTTGAAGTCCCACTTCACGTAGTCGATGGGTGCACTGGAGAGCAGCGTGTCGAGCTGCTTCCACAGGTACTCCTGGACATCTTCGCGAGCGAGGTTCAGGACGAGCTGATTGCGCAGCTCCGTCCTCTTTCGTCCCGGCTGGAACTGCACCCAGTCGGGATGCGCGCGGTACAGCTCGCTGTCCGGGTTGACCATCTCGGGCTCGACCCAGATGCCGAACCGCATCCCCAGGGCGTGTACGTCGTCGGCGAGCGGCTTGAGCCCGGCCGGGAAGCGGTCCGGGTTGGGCGTCCAGTCGCCTAGTCCGGCCCGGTCGCTGGTCCGCGCCCCGAACCAGCCGTCGTCGACGACGAACAGCTCCACTCCCATCGCGGCGGCCCGCCGCGCGAGCGCCCGCTGCTGCTCCTCGGAGATGTCGAACTCGGTGGCCTCCCAGGAGTTGTAGAGCACGGGCCGGTCCTGGTCGGCGTCCGGGATCACGTACGCGCGCTGGTACGCGTGCCAGGCTCGGCTCGCCCCGCCGAAGCCGCCGTCGCTCCACAGTCCCGCGAAGACGGGCGTGACGAAGCTCTCCCCCGGCTCCAGCCGCAGCAGCCCCGAGTCGTCGTATCCGGCCCCGCCGGTGATCTGCACGCGCGCGTCCGGGAGGTGGGCCACGGCGATGCGCCAGGACCCGGACCAGGCGAGGGCGCAGCCGTAGACCTCGCCGTGCTCCTCGGTCGCCGCGCCCTCGACGTCCAGCGCGACCCACGGCAGGTGCTGGTGCCCGGTGTGACCGCGCCTGCTGCCGATGAGCTTCTCACCGTAGGTGAGGTCGGAGCGCACGAGCCGGGACTCCGCCGCCCACCGCCCGTGCAGCTGGGAGAGCCGCCAGTTGTCGCGGTGCGGCAGCGTCCAGGTCGCGGAGTCGGCGCGCAGGACCTCCAGGGCGGGCCCTTCGTTGGAGAGCGTCACCCACCGCTCGACGACATCGCTCGCGGCCCGCATCCGGTAGTGCAGCGTGATGCCGAGCCCGGAGTCGGAGAACCGCAGCCGCAGCTCGTCGCCCTCGGCCTCGTACGCCTCGAAGCGCCACTCCGTGCCGCGCCGCTCCTCCGTACGGACGGACAGCGCGGGCCGCACGAAACGCGGGCCGCCCTCGACGGGGTACTCCTCGTGGCCGTCGAGCGGCGACTCGAAGGGCCAGTACTCCGGCCCGGGGCGCGCCGCGAGTGCCTCGGCGTCGGCAAGGGCGATCCTCGGACCCCAGTGCAGATGCAGCAGCTCGTCGTCCGCGCCGAGCCGCAGGGCGTAACTACTCGTGGGTCCCGAAAGAAGCCACGTACGACCGTCTGCGCCGATCTCCACCATCAAGCCCTCACATATCCGAACAGGCACGCTCAAGTACGAACACCATCATGACCTACGTCCCTCGTGGGCACCGCCTGTGGACAACTCAATGGCCTACGAACCCATGTCGTATCGTCGAGAGCGCACCTCGCCGACGAGCCGCGTCGGCGGTCGAACTGGAGGAGCCCCGTGACGCAGCAGGTCCCGTCGACCGAGCCCGAACTGGCTGGAGTGCGCAACTTCCGAGATGTGGGCGGCCTGCCGACGGTGGACGGCCGACGGGTGGCGTACGGGCGGCTGTTCCGCAGCGGCCACCTCGCGCACGCGACGGAGGAGGACGCCGCGTTCCTCACCTCCCTCGGTCTGCACACGATCTTCGACTTCCGCAATGCCGCGGACCAGAAGCTGGAGGGGCCCGACGTCGAGCTGCCGGGCGTGCGGAACGTGAATCTGCCGCTGACCGACCCGGCGCACGGCGCCGAGTTCTGGACCATGGTCCGCGACGGCGACCTGGACCAGTTGCGCTCGATCCTCGCGAACGGCAAGGGCGCCGACCGGATGATCACTTCCTACCGCTCGATCATCAAGGAGCGCACCGCCGAGCACTCCCAGGTGCTGCACTCGCTGGCCGAGGACAGTGCCCCGGCGCTGATGCACTGTGCCGCGGGCAAGGACCGCGCCGGCCTCTCCATAGCCGTGACGCTCCTCGCCCTCGGCGTCGAGCGCGAGGCCATCGAGGCGGACTACCTGGAGTCGAACGCGGCGCACCGCCGCTACAAGGTCCACCGCAGCAGCTCCTCGGCCGCCGCGTACTCGCCGGAGGTGATGGAGCTGCTCAGCCCGCTCTTCGACGCGCGCGCCGAGTACCTGGCGGCGGCCTTCGACACGATCGAGGAGACCTGGGGCGGCGTCGACGCGTACCTGGAGCAGGCCCTCGGTGTGACCGCCGAGACCCGGGAGCGGCTGCGGGAGCGCTTCCTGGACTGACCGGGCCGGCACCCGAGGCCCGCCTACTGCCCCTGGGCTCCGAGCGAGAACAACAGGTAGACGAAGGCCGCGAAGATGTGTCCGACGGCCACATAGACGATGAGCCGTACCCACAGGCCGCGCGGGAACTTCTCTTCCATGTCTCTCATGGGGTCCCTCCGGGGGTCGGGCCGAGGCACAGCGCGGCCGTGGGGCTCTGCAGCAGGGTGTGTACGAAGAGGAGCTCGGCCCCGGCCCGGTCCGCGGCGGCGATCCGGTGCGGGGTCAATGAGTCGAAGTGCGCGCTGTCACCGGGTGCTAGGACGTGTGCGGTGTCCCCGAGGCGCAGTCGCAGCCGCCCCTCAAGGACGTACAGCCACTCCTCCCCGGGGTGGACCCGCACAATGTCGCCCTGCGCGCCGTACGGCACGTGCACGCGCAGGGACTGCATGCCACGCCCTGCCGCGCCGGCCTGCCAGTACGTCCAGCCGCCGGCCTGCGTGGGCTCCATGTCGGCGGCGCGTACGACGGCGTCCCGGTCGGCGACGGTCTCGCCGAGCAGCTCCGAGACCGTCGTGCCGTAGATCCGGGCCAGCGCGAGCAGCATCGGCAGCGACGGCTGGCGCTGCCCGGTCTCCAGGCGGGAGAGGTGCGCGGCCGAGAGCCCGGCGGCGCCGGCCGCGGCCTCCAGGGTGAGGGAGGCACGGCGGCGCAGGGCGCGCAGTTGGGGTGCGACCGCGGGCAGCGCGTCGACCACCCCGGGCTCGGAAGGGCTCGTACCCCCTGAAGGGCTCGTACCCTTGGAAGGGTTCATGCCTTCGATTCAGCCAGAGGTTTGCCTGAGCGGCAAACTTCTTGCCTCTCAGGCAAAAACTCCCTGGCCCCCGGTATCCCGGTGCCTCTGGTCTCCGGTCTCCGGTGACGTCAGCGGTTGGCCACCGCCTGCTTCACCAGCGTCTTGCCGAAGTCCCACATCAGCCCGCTCCCGCTGTGCGCGTCGTCCATCACGGCGGTGAAGGCGTCCACGAACCGGTCCACGTCCCGCTCGCCGATGATCAGCGGCGGGATCAGCTTGATCACCTCCAGATGATCACCGGAGACCTGGGTGAGGATCCGGTGCCGCTGCAACAGCGGCACGACCACCATCTGCGCGAACAGCCCCTTGCGCGCGGCCTGCAGCATCGTCCAACGGCTGCGCAGCTTCAGCGACTTGGGCCGCCCGAACTCGATGCCGATCATCAACCCCCGGCCGCGCACGTCGCTGAGCAGCTCGTACTTGTCCACGAGCAGCGCGAGCCGGGACCGCAACTGCTCCCCCATCACCCGGGCGTTGGCCACGACCTGCTCGTTCTCCAGGACCGACAGCACGGCGAGGCCGGCCGCCATGGCCTGCGCGTTGGACCCGAAGCTCGCCGAGTGGACCAGGACACGGTCCATGGACGAGTAGACCTTCTTGAAGATCCAGTCCTTGCCGAGGGTGGCGCCCACGGGTACGTAGCCGCCGGACAGCGCCTTCGCCACGCACACCAGGTCCGGCTCGACGCCGTCCTCGTGCTGATAGGCGTAGAAATCACCGGTCCGGCCGAGCCCGGTCTGCACCTCGTCGGCGATGAGCAGCGCCTTGTGCCGGTGCAGCAACTCCTGCGCGGCACGCAGATATCCGGGCGGGGCCTCGTGCACGCCCTTGCCCTGGATCGGTTCGACGATCAGCGCGGCGACGTCGCCCTTCTTCAACTCCCTTGCCAGCACGTCGAGATCACCGAGAGGGACCGCGGTGTCGGGCAGCAGCGGGGCGAAGCCGTCCCGGAAGCCGTCCTCGCCGTTCACGGACAGCGACCCGGTGGTCAGGCCGTGGAAGGCGTGCGAGCAGTAGAGGATCCGTGGTCTGCCAGTGGCGTACCGGGCGAACTTGAGCGCTGTCTCGACGGCCTCCGTACCGCTGCTGCCGAAGAACACCCGGTCCAGGTGCGGGCTGTGGGCGAGCAGCTTCTCCGCCAGCAGTCCGGGCAGCGGCTGGCAGTCGAAGCGGGTGAGGTCGGCGAGCGAGGCGTCGAGAACGTCGTGCAGCGCCTTGCGGACGACGGGGTGATGGCGGCCCAGGCCCATCACCCCGAACCCCGCGAGCATGTCCAGGTACTCGTTGCCGTCCGCGTCCCAGAAGTGCGCGCCCTCGGCCCGCTCGTAGACCTTGTCGAAGCCGATGGTGTGCAGCATGCGCGGCAGCTGGTGGTTCAGGTGCTTCGCATGCAGCTCGTAGCGCTCGGCTCCGCGCGCGGCGAGGAGGCTGCCGAGGTCGAACTCCTGGGATCCGGCCCCCTCGGGCTGGATCCCCTCGGGCTGGGCCCCCTTGGGCTGGGTGGTCATTCCTGTTTCTCCTTGGACGCGTGCTCCGTGGCGGCCTGCTCCTCTGCGGCATGCTCCGTGACCGTGAACTCCGCCTCGGTGACCGCGAGTTCGGCCTCCGTGACGGTCAGGTTCGCCTCCTGGACCGCCAGGCCGGCGCTGATCCGCCCCGCGATCTCGACGGGCGTGAGGCCTATGTCGGCCAGCACCTCGCCGCGCTTGGCGTGCGCGAGGAACTGCTCGGGAATCCCGAACCGCCGTACGGGCACGTCGACTTCGGCGTCACCGAGCGCGAGAGCGACCGCCGCACCCACGCCGGACGCCCGGCTGTTGTCCTCGACGACCGCGACCATGCGGTGCCCGGCGGCCAGTCCCGGCAGCGCCGGATCGACGGGCTTGACCCAACGCGGGTCCACGACCGTGCAGTTGATGCCCCGTGCCTCCAGCAGCTCGGCCGCCTGGAGGCACACCGGCGCCATCACGCCGACGGCGACCAGGAGCACCTCGGGCCGCTCCGCACGGTGCAGTACGTCCACGCCCCCCACCCGGTCGACCGCCGGGAGGGCCGGTCCCACCGATTCCTTCGGGAAGCGGATGACCGTCGGCGCATCGTCCACCGCGACCGCCTCGCGCAGCTGGGCCCGCAGCTGGTCGGCGTCGCGCGGCGCGGCGATCCTCAGTCCGGGCACGACCTGGAGGATGGACATGTCCCACATGCCGTTGTGTGACGCCCCGTCGGCTCCGGTCACCCCGGCGCGGTCGAGCACGAAGGTCACTCCGCAGCGGTGCAGCGCGACATCCATGAGGAGCTGGTCGAAGGCCCGGTTGAGGAAGGTCGCGTACACCGCGACGACGGGATGCAGTCCGCCCGTCGCGAGCCCGGCCGCGGACACCGCGGCGTGCTGCTCGGCGATGCCGACGTCCCACACCCGCGCCGGGAACCTCTCCGCGAACTTCGCCAGGCCCACCGGATGCAGCATGGCCGCCGTGATGGCCACGACGTCCTCGCGCTCCTCGCCGATCCGCACGATCTCGTCGCCGAACACCGAGGTCCAGGAAGGGCCGTTGGAGGGCGCGAGGGGCTCGCAGGTGAGCGGGTCCATCACACCGACCGTGTGGAAGTGGTCCTCGTCGTGGGCGAGCGCGGGCTCGTATCCGCGCCCCTTCTCCGTCAGACAGTGGATGAGCACGGGCCCGTGGAAACGTTTCGCACGCCGCAGCGCCGACTCCACCGCACCCGTGTCGTGCCCGTCGATCGGTCCGACGTACTTCAGTCCCAGGTCCTCGAACATGCCCTGCGGCGCGAACGCGTCCTTGAACCCCTTCTTCGCGCCGTGCAGGGACTCGTAGACGGTGTTCCCGATGACCGGCGTACGCAGCAGTACGTCCTTGCCCCAGGCCAGCACCCGCTCGTAGCTGTCGGTGGTCCGCAGGGTCGCCAGGTGGTTCGCCAGACCGCCGATGGTCGGCGAGTACGAGCGTTCGTTGTCGTTGACGACGATGATCAGGGGCCGGTCCTTGGCGGCCGCGATGTTGTTCAGCGCCTCCCACGCCATGCCGCCGGTCAGGGCGCCGTCGCCGATGACCGCGACGACGTGCCCCTTCTCGCCCTGTACCTGACGGGCCTTGGCGAGCCCGTCGGCCCAGCCGAGCGCGGTGGACGCGTGGCTGTTCTCGATGATGTCGTGCTCGGACTCCTCGCGCGACGGGTAGCCGGACAGACCGCCCTTGCCGCGCAGCTTGGAGAAGTCCTGACGCCCCGTCAGGAGCTTGTGTACGTAGCTCTGGTGGCCGGTGTCCCACAGGATGCGGTCGACCGGTGACTCGAAGACCCGGTGGAGCGCGATGGAGAGTTCCACCACCCCCAGATTGGGCCCCAGATGCCCGCCGGTCCTGGCGACCGCGTGCACCAGGAACTCCCTGATCTCATCGGCCAGTTGACCGATCTCCACCTCGGACAGCGCCTTCAGGTCACGTGGTCCCCGGATGGTCTCCAGAATCGTCACGCCCAGGCCCCCTCTCGGTCCGTGCTGTTGTCAACTCACAGTGACGGTGGGTTTCCCCGGCACTGTGACCTCCGGCTCGCCCGACGCGACGCCGTCCGCCTCCATCTGCTCGGCGATCTTCATCGCCTCGTCGATGAGGGTCTCCACGATCTTCGACTCGGGCACCGTCTTGATGACCTCGCCCTTGACGAAGATCTGCCCCTTGCCGTTGCCGGAGGCGACCCCCAGGTCCGCCTCCCGGGCCTCTCCGGGACCGTTGACGACGCAGCCCATGACCGCGACGCGCAACGGCACCTCCATGCCCTCCAGGCCGGCCGTGACCTCGTCGGCCAGCTTGTACACGTCGACCTGGGCCCGCCCGCAGGACGGGCAGGACACGATCTCCAGGCGCCGCTCGCGCAGACCGAGCGACTCCAGGATCTGCATGCCGACCTTGCACTCCTCGGCGGGCGGCGCGCTCAGGGAGACCCGGATGGTGTCCCCGATGCCCTCGCTGAGCAGCGCCCCGAAGGCCACCGCGGACTTGATGGTCCCCTGGAAGGCGGGTCCTGCCTCGGTCACGCCCAGGTGCAGCGGGTAGTCGCACTGGGCCGCCAGCTGCCGGTACGCGTTGACCATGACCACCGGGTCGTTGTGCTTGACCGAGATCTTGATGTCCCGGAACCCGTGCTCCTCGAAGAGGGACGCCTCCCACAGCGCCGACTCCACCAGCGCCTCGGGCGTGGCTTTGCCGTACTTCTGGAGCAGCCGCCTGTCGAGCGAGCCCGCGTTCACGCCGATCCGGATCGGCGTGCCGTGGTCCTTGGCGGCGCGCGCGATCTCCTTCACCTTGTCGTCGAACTGCTTGATGTTGCCGGGGTTCACCCGCACCGCCGCACAGCCCGCCTCGATCGCGGCGAACACGTACTTCGGCTGGAAGTGGATGTCCGCGATCACCGGGATCTGCGACTTGCGCGCGATGGTCGCCAAGGCGTCCGCGTCGTCCTGCGTGGGGCAGGCGACGCGGACGATCTGGCAACCGGACGCGGTGAGTTCGGCGATCTGCTGCAACGTGGCGCCGATGTCCGACGTACGTGTCGTCGTCATCGACTGCACCGACACGGGCGCCCCGCCCCCGACCGCCACCGGTCCGACCTGGATCCGCCGCGACAGGCGGCGTTCCGCGATCGGTCGGACCGGTACCTCGGGGAGGCCGAGGGAAACGGCGGTCATGACGTCACCCGCGGTTCTGGGCGACGGTCTCGCGGGCGGCCCGCAGGGACTCCTTGAGGGAGCCCATGGTGGCCAGGACCGCCGTCGGCTCGTAGCCGCAGTGCGCCATGCAGTTGGCGCAGCGCGGGTCCTTTCCGCGGCCGTACGCGTCCCAGTCGGTGTCCTCGATGAGTTCCCGGTACGTCGTGACGTACCCGTCGCTCATCAGATAGCAGGGCTTCTGCCAGCCGAAGAGCGAGTAGTTGGGGATCGCCCACGCCGTGCACGGGAAGTCGACCTTGCCCTCCAGGAAGTCCAGGAAGAGCGGGGAGTGGTTGAGCCGCCACTTGCGCCGGTTGCCGCCCGCGAAGGCCTTCTTGAACAGCTCGCGGGTCTGCTCGACGCCCAGGAAGTGCTCCTGGTCGGGCGCCTTCTCGTAGGCGTAGGCGGGCGAGATCATCATCTCGTCGACCTTCAGGTCGTCGTTGAGGTAGTTGAGCACCTCGATGATCGTCTGCGGGGTGTCCGTGTTGAAGAAGGTCGAGTTGGTGGTCACCCGGAAGCCGCGCTTCTTGGCCTCCTTGATCGCCGCCACGGCCTCGTCGAACACCCCCTCCTTCGCCACGGACTCGTCGTGCCGCTCGCGCAGACCGTCGATGTGCACGGCGAACGCGAAGTACGGCGAGGGCGTGAACTTGTCCATCTTCTTGCGCAGCAGCATGGCGTTGGTGCACAGGAAGACGTACTTCTTCCGGTCCACCAGCTGCCGCACGATCTCGTCGATCTTCGGGTGCATCAGGGGCTCGCCGCCGGCGATGGACACCATCGGCGCACCGGACTCCAGCACCGCCCCGACGGCCTGGGCCACCGGCATGCGCTGCTTGAGCACTCCGGCCGGGTGCTGGATCTTGCCGCAGCCCTCACACGCGAGATTGCAGGCGTAGAGGGGTTCAAGCTCGACGATCAGCGGAAACTTGTCCCGCTTGCGGATCTTCTGTTCCATGAGATACGTCGCGACCTTGATGGTCTGGCGGAGCGGCATGGCCATCTGGCTCACCTCCGGGGGAGCAGCAAAGAACGGTGCCATTCGAAATATGCGGGAAGGACGGCACGAAGAACACGGAAGGCTGATATTCCACCGCGTACCGTGCCGATCCGGACCAGTTCATGTTCTGGAGCGTCCACGACCACCCGTACGGCCGCAACGGGGCGCGAGCCCGCGCGGACGGCGCTGTGAAGCGTGGCCGCCGACTCCATGTCGACGGCGATTGCGCCGGTCGCGAGCAGATCGGACCGCTCGTGACCGCGGACGACGTGATCGGAGCCGATGAGCGGCCCCGTGTGGACGGTGCGCCCGGGCACGGCACGCACCAGTTCCTTGACGAGCAGGTCGGTACCCACGCACGGGGTGACCCCGCGTGGGTCCCGGGTCTCCTCGGCGACGACGAGGTCTCCCGGGTGCATACCGGGGGCGAGCCCGGCACAGAAGCCCGTGGCCAGGACGGCCGCCCCGCTCAGCGCGGGGCCGGCCAGGGCCCGGGTGACCGCCCGTTCGGCGGCCTTGGGCCCCATGCCGGTACGCAGCACGGTGACCGGTCCGTCGGAACCGCGTCGGTCGCCGGTGCGCAGGGCGAGGTGCTCGATGCCGAGCGCGCAGGCGATCAGCAGCGGGGCGGCGGCCGGGCTCGTGCTCATCAGCGACCCTTCGCCCGGTGACCGTTCGCCCGGTGGCCGGCGAACGGTTCGCCGTTGACGTACCGGCCGAGCGCGGTGAGTGGGAACACCTGTCGGTAGAGGTGGTAGTTGATCGAGAAGTCCCACGGGAACCCGGTACCGGTGAAGTACGGCTCGTCCCAGGAACCGTCCGCCAGCTGGGTCTCCGCGAGCCAGGTGACCGCGCGCTCCACGGCCTTGGAGTCGCGCTCCCCCGCGGCGAGCAGCGCCAGCAGCGCCCAGCCGGTCTGCGAGGCGGTCGAGGCACCGCGCCCGCTCCACTCGGCGGCGTCGTGATAGGAGCGCAGATCCTCGCCCCAGCCGCCGTCGTCGTTCTGCACGGTCTCCAGCCAGGCCACGGCACGGCGGATCGCGGGATGCGATCCGGGCAGTCCGGCGGCGACCAGCGCGGGCACCACCGACCCTGTTCCGTATACGTAGTTGACGCCCCAGCGGCCGAACCAGGAGCCGTTCGCCTCCTGTTCGGCGAGCAGCCACTCGACACCCCGGCGGGTGCGCGGGTCATGGGACAGTCCCTCGACCGCGAGCATCTCCACGACGTGCGCGGTGACATCGGCCGACGGCGGGTCGATGACCTCCCCGAAGTCGCAGAACGGCAGCCGGTTCGGGAAGGGGCTGGTGTTGTCGACGTCGAAGGCGCCCCATCCGCCGTTCTTGGACTGCATGCCGAGGTTCCAGCGCACCCCGCGCCCGATCGCCTTCTCCAGGCGCTCCGGGTCGTGGTGCCCGACCCGGCGCAGCGCGAGGACCACCTCGGCGGTGTCGTCGATGTCCGGGTAGTTGTCGTTGTGGAACTCGAACGCCCAGCCTCCCGGCGGGAGTTGGGGCCGTTTGACCGCCCAGTCACCGGGGCGGACGATCTCCTCTCCGAGCATCCAGTCCGCGGCCTTGACGAGCTGCGGATGGTCGGCGGGCACGCCCGCGTCGGCGAGCGCGATGGTCGCCAGGCAGGTGTCCCACACCGGCGACTGGCAGGCCTCGATCATCCGGGCGCCGTCCTCGCGCCACACCGTGAAGCGGTCCAGCGACGCCAGTCCCTCGCGCATCACCGGGTGTTCGAGGTCGTAGCCGAGCAGGTGCAGCGCGATGACCGAGTAGACGGCGGGCGGCTGGATGCCTCCCCAGCAGCCGTCGTTCTCCTGCCGTTCGATGATCCAGCGGGCGGCGGTGTTCATCGCGGCCCTGCGCAGCATGCGTGGCGCGACTTTGCGGTAGGTGTGCAGTGCCTTGTCGAGACGCTGAAAGACTCCGTCCCAACTCGCCACCGGGGCAAGGGGTTTGACCGGGTTGGGGTCGCGGGGGTCGGTGTGCAGTTCGTCGAGCGGGAACGGCGCGGGCCGCACCGGACGCTTCGCGGAGACGATGGTGAGGGGCACTATGGTCTGCCGGGCCCAGCAGCCGAAGTCGTAGATGTTGAGCGGGGCCCACTTCGGGAAGTAGATGAGTTCCGGCGGGAGTTCGGGCAGGTCGTCCCACTTCCACCAGCCGAACAGGGCCAGCCAGATCCGGGTGAAGACGCGGGCCGCGGCGATGCCGCCCCGCTCGCGGATCCAGCCGGACGCCTTCGCCATGTGCGGCTCGTCCGGCGCGTCACCGGCCAGCCGCAGGGCGACGTACGCCTCGATGGTGGTGGAGAGTTCACCCGGTCCGCCGTAGAACGTGGCCCAGGTGCCGTCCTCGCGCTGCTCGCCGCGGATGAACAGGGCGGCGGCGTGGGTGGTCGACTCGTCGCGGATGCCCAGGAACTGACGGAGCAGCAGGTCTTCGGCGTCCATCGTGACGTTGGTCTCGAGGTCGCCCTTCCACCAGCCCTGGGCGTCCTGGGTGGAGAGCAGGAAGTCGGTGGCACGCCGTATCGCGCGCGCGGCGGCGTCTCGGGCATCGGCTGTCCCGGCCGCCACGGGAGTCGACTTGTCGGTTGTTTCGCTGGCCGAGGCAGCGCGGGGCGGCAGGGCCCCGGTGCTTCCGTCGGTCGTCGCTGTCATGGCTTCCCCTAACGTGCAGTGGCATATCTCTGCTGTGGGTCCGCCGTCGGCCGGTGCGCGTTCTCCCGCGGCACCGGCCGGCGACTACGCGAGGCTTATTCGACCGATAGTGATCATCTCTTTCGTACGACGACGAAGTCGGCGAGCTCCACGAACTGGGCCCGCACCTGTTCCGGCATGTGGATCGTGTCGAGCGCCTCGATGGCGATGGTGTGCTGGCGGCGCGCCTCCTGGGCGGTCCACTCGCGGCCGCCCGCCTCCTCGATGAGCGCGGCACGCGCGGCGAACTCCTCCTCGGAGAAGTTCTCGAAGTCGCTGCTCTTGGCGTCCTCGGCGAGCAGCTCGCCGAGCCGTTCGGAGGCCGGGCCGCCCGCCGCGAGCGCGGCCACGACCGGCAGGGACTTCTTGCGCTGGCGCAGGTCGCTCCAGGTCTGCTTTCCGGTGGCCTCCGGGTCGCCCCAGATGCCGAGGAGGTCGTCGACGGCCTGGAACGCCAGGCCGAGGTGGTAGCCGTACTTCTCCAGCGTGTCGGCGGTGCGGTCGTCGGCGCCGCCGAGGACCGCACCGATGGAGCAGGCGCAGGCGAGCAGGGCGCCCGTCTTGTTGCCCTCCATGTCCAGGCACTCCTCGACGGTGACCCGCTCGCGGTGCTCGTAGGAGATGTCCTGCGCCTGGCCGTCGATCAGCGCGCGCGTGGCGGCGGTCAGGCGGCGGGTGGCGCGGCCCGCCTCGACGGTGCCGAGCTCCAGCAGGATCTCGTTGGCCAGCGCGAACAGGGCGTCGCCGACGAGGATCGCCTGGGCGGGGCCGTGCACCTTCCAGACGGTGTCGCGGTGCCGGCGCTGCTCGTCGCCGTCCATCAGGTCGTCGTGCAGGAGTGAGAAGTTGTGGACCAGCTCAACGGCGACCGCACCCGGCACGCCCACCTCGGGGGCGGCACCGGCGGCCTGCGCCGACAGAATGGCGAGGGCGGGGCGTACGGCCTTGCCGCCGTCGCCGTCGGCGGGGTTGCCCTCGGCGTCGATCCAGCCGAAGTGGTAGGCGGCGACGGTGTCCATAGGAGATGCGAGGCGGTCGATGGCCGCCTTCAGTACCGGAGTGGCCAGGGTGCGGCCGCGCTCCAGGAGTGCGGTCACGTCCACCGCGTCGGCAGCCGTCGATGCCGGGGGCACAGTGGGCACAGTCTCTCCTCTGGTTGCGATACGGGGGTTGCGGGCGCCTGCCGCGCTCAGACCGAGCGTCACGCCGCCTCCTCGAAGAGTTCGAAGAGGTGATCGCGGGGCCGGCCCAGGGCGCTGAGCGCGGCGTCGGCCGCGCTCACACCGCTGCGGACCGCGCTCTCCATGGTCGCGGGCCACCCGGTGGCGGTCCACGCTCCGGCCAGGTAGAGGCCGGACGCCTTGGTGCGGGCCCCGGGCCGCAGCCGTCCGACACCGGGGGTCGGCGCGAACGTCGCCGTACGCTCCCGGGTCACGAAGAAGTCCCTGACCTCGGCGCCCCGCGTGCCCGGCAGCAGCCGCTCCAGTTCCGGCAGGTATCGCTCCCGCAGCGAGGACACGGGTTCGTCGATCTCGTCGTGCGCGGCCGACTGGGACAGCGCGAGGTACTGGCCCTCCGGCAGTCCGGACGCCTCGGTCCGGTCGAAGACCCACTGCACCGGGGAGCCGAGCGCCGCGAAGAACGGCCGCGTGAGCACCTTCCGGTCGTACACGACATGGATGTTGAGGATCGGCGCGGTGCCGATCTCCAGGAGCCGCTCGGGGGCGTCGAGCGCGCCCTCGGGCAGCAGATCGTGTGCCTCCCGGTGCGGTACGGCGAGGACGACCGCGTCGGCCTCGATCGCTTCGCCGGGAACCTGAACGCTCCAACGTCCGTTCCCGTTAGGGGAGATGGAGGTGACGCGTGTTCGGAGTTCGGTACGCACGCCCGCGGAGTCGAGCGCCTTGCGGGCCAGAGTGTCGTGCAGTTCGCCCAGCGGGACGCGCGCCCAGCCGATGTCGGCCGCGCCCGGGTCGGACAGCAGACCGGTCTTGAACACCATCGCGGCGAGCCCGAGCGAGGAATCTCCGGCCACCGCGTTGAGGGTGGCGACCCCCACCAGGTCCCACAGTGCCTCGACGGCACGCTCCGACTGACCGTGCGCGGTCAGCCAGCTGCCGAAGTTCTGCGCGTCGAGCGCCGGATCGGCGAGGTCGAGCCCTTTGAGTGCCAGTGCGGCACGGCCGACCTTGGCACGCTCGGCGAGCGACAGATGCGGATACGTCGCGAGGCTGCGCGCCAGATGCAGCGGCACGGGCAGTGCGGTGCGGCCGATTCTGCCGAGCCGCCGCCCGGGTTTGGCCTCGGCGTCGAGTACGGGCACGTCGAGACGATCCTGCAGGGGCGCGAGCCCGGCTCCGTCGACGCGGTCGAGGAACCAGCGGTACGCGGTGCAGCAGCGCAGATACACATGCTGGCCGTTGTCCACGGTGAGCCCGTCGCGCTGGAAGGAGAAGGCCAGCCCACCCAGGCGCGGCCGGCCTTCGAGGAGCGTGACGCGCACTCCCGCGTCGGCGAGCGCGAGCGCGGCGGTGATCCCGGCGAGCCCTCCGCCGACCACGACGGCCGCCCGCTCCGGGCGGCCGGAGCCGTCCGCGTCGAGCCCCTCGGCCCCCTCGGCCTGTGTGGTGTCGTTCATCGTGCTTCCTCCCCCGCGGCCGCGCCGTGCTGATTGAACAGTGCACGGCAGGCCGTTGAAGTCAGGGACGCCGTCCCCGACCGGAGGGTTGCGCGCCGTTTCTCTGGACTTGCGTCATCTTGGCCCAAAGTGTCCATCAAGTGCGCCTCCTGATGGTCCGACGCGCGACGTGCCGGGCGTCGAGACCGGAAAGGCCCCGCACGGCGACGTACGCCTTCTCGCGTCCGGGCAGTGAGACGCGGCCGCGCAGGACGGCCTCCGGCTCGCGCTCGATGCGGTCGAGGAGACGGCGGTAGATGCCCGCCATCGCGGCGACGCAGGCGCCGCTGCGCCGGTCCAGCATCGGCAGCAGCCGGTAGCCCTCGGCGAAAAGCGCGCGGGCCCGTCGCACTTCGAAGTGCACGAGGCCCGCGAAATCGGATCCCTCGGGTGGTTTCGGCCCGCTGAATCCGGCCGAACAGCCGAACTTCGCGAGGTCGTCCGCGGGCAGATAGGTCCGCCCGCCCTCGGCGTCCTCGCGAACGTCCCTGAGGATGTTGGTGAGTTGGAGCGCCAGCCCGAGCGTGTCGGCATACTCCGGCGCTCGCTCGGCGCCGCGCGCCCCCGGTTCCGTACCGAAGACGCCGAGCGAGAGCCGTCCGATGGCCCCGGCCACGCAGCGGCAGTAGACCTTCAGGTCGTCCCAGGTCTCGTAGGTCTCGCCGCGGACGTCCATCAGGACGCCGTCGATGAGTTCGTCGAGGCCTTCGAGCGGGACCGGGAAGTGGTCCGCCGTATGGCGCAGGGCGACCGCGACCGGGTCGGTGTCGTCCTCGTCCACCGAGCGGTCGCGGACCCGGGCGAGCAGCGCCCGGGTCTCCGCCAGCCGCACGGCCTTGACGTCGGGCGCGAGCTCGCCGTCGCCGATGTCGTCGACACGCCGTGAGAACGCGTACAGCGCCGACATGGCGCGGCGCTTGGGCGTCGGCAGCAGTCTGATGCCGTACGCGAAGTTGCGGGCCTGCTGCCCGGTGATCGCCTCGCAGTAGCTGTAAGCGGCGAGTACCGGTGCGGGCATGTGTTGGTCCGACTCCACGGTCCGGATCACCCCTCTCCTCGCAGAGTCACTCCCACCTCGCGCAGCAACTGGATCTTGCCGGGCTTGGGCGGGCCGGGAAGTACGTCGTATTCGGCGGCGGCGATCGCATGGATCGCCGCCCTTCCTCCCGCCACGAAGCCCGCGAGCAGCAGCTTCAGCCTGCCGTGGACGCTACCCACCAGCGGGGTGCCTTCATTCAGGAGGTTCCGGGCGCGTTCTGCTTCGTATGCAACCAGTGCGCGCACCGATGCGCCTGCCGTGGTCGTGGCGAGATCCGCCTCCTGGACATGAAAGCGCTTCATGTCCTGGGCGGGCAGGTAGACGCGGTCGCGGCCGAGATCCTCGGCCACGTCCTGCAGGTGTTCGACGATCTGCAGTGCTGTACAGACGGCGTCCGAGCGGCGGACGCGTTCGGGGGTCGAGGTGCCGGTGACCGAGAGAACCAGCCGGCCGACCGGGTTTGCGGACAGCTCGCAGTAGGCGAGCAGGTCGTCGTAGGTCTCGTACCGCTTGACGAGCTGGTCCTGGCGGTTCGCCGCGATCAAGCCGAGGAACGGCTCGGGAGAGAGGCCGGTCCGGCGGACCGTCGGCTGAAGGCGGCGCAGGAGCGGGTGGCTCGGGGTCGCGTCGAAGACCTTGCGGAGGTCGGCCTCGAAGGCGTCGAGGAGGACCAGCCGGTCCTCGGCCTCTTCGGGGGCCACGCCCAGGAGGCGGGCGTCGGCACCGCCGGGGGCCAGGTCGCCGTCGCCGATGTCGTCGACGAGACGGGCGAAGCCGTAGACGGCCATGAGGTCGGCGCGCCAGGCCCTGGGCAGGAAGAACGGTGCCACCGGGAAGTTCTCACCCGCGGCCTTGTCGAGGGTGGAGCGCTCCGGGTCGCCGGCGCGCGTCGTCCCGGCCGGCGTCACCGCTCGCTGCCCGGTGCGAGGACGGCACACGCACAGCGCAGCTGGAGAGTTTCCGTAGCCATTGCCGTCACATCTCCCGTTCTACACTGCCGACCCAATAGTGACTATTTCGGACACGCCGCCCGGCCGTCCGCGCAGCGGACCCGATGCCGGGTGTCGCGCATTATCGCCCTACTTGCCGCGAATCAGCACCGGTACAGCTTACGTTGTACAACCCGAGGTGACTCGTCGGGGTGTCCTGCACATCACAACAACACACCGATTGATGTCAAGATTCCTAAGGGCGCCCAGAGTTGGCGTTTCCTTTGCAGACGCAGGGCCCCGCCGAACCGTTCCGACGGGGCCCCGGGCGTATCCGGCTACTTGCCGGTGAACTTCTCGTACTCCTTGAGGACCTCGTCGGTCGGGCCGTCCAGGCGCAGCTCGCCGCGTTCCAGCCACAGGACGCGGTCGCAGGTGTCGCGGATCGACTTGTTGTTGTGGCTGACGAGGAACACCGTGCCCGCGCTCTTGCGCAGCTCGCGGATGCGAGCCTCGGAACGCTTCTGGAAGGAGCGGTCGCCGGTCGCCAGGGCCTCGTCGATCATGAGGACGTCGTGGTCCTTGGCGGCCGCGATGGAGAAACGCAGGCGGGCGGCCATGCCCGAGGAGTAGGTGCGCATCGGGAGGGTGATGAAGTCGCCCTTCTCGTTGATCCCCGAGAAGTCGACGATGTCCTGGTACCGCTCCCGGATCTGCTCGCGGGACATGCCCATCGCCAGGCCGCCCAGGATGACGTTCCGTTCACCCGTGAGGTCGTTCATCAGGGCCGCGTTGACGCCGAGGAGCGAGGGCTGACCGTCGGTGTAGACGTGACCCTCCTCGGCGGGGAGCAGGCCCGCGATGGCGCGCAGGAGGGTGGACTTGCCGGAGCCGTTGGAGCCGATCAGGCCGATGGCCTCGCCCCGGTAGGCGATGAAGGAGACGCCTCGGACGGCGTGCACCTTGCGCACGCCGCGCTCCTCGCCGCGCTTGACTATGCGGCTGAGGGCCGCGGTGGCGCTGCCCTTGCCGGTCTTGGCGCCGTTGACGCGGTAGACGATGTGCAGCTCGTCCGCGATGACGGTGGGGATCTTGTCCTCGGTGTTCTGCTCAGCCACGGCCGTACCGCTCCTCAGCCTTCCAGAAGTACACGAACCCGCCGACGGCGACGAGAAGGGCCCAGCCGCCCGCGACCGCCCAGACGTGCGGGGGCAGGTTCTCGGAGCCGTATCCGTCGATGAGCCCGAAGCGCATCAGGTCCATGTAGATGGCGGCCGGGTTCCACTGGAGGATGTCGGCGATCCAGGCGGGGTGCTCCTCCAGCATCACCGGGATCGAGAACATCACGCCGGACGCGTACATCCACGTACGCATCACGAACGGCATGAGCTGCGCGAGGTCGGGGGTCTTGGAGCCCATCCTGGCCATGATCATCGCAAGGCCGGTGTTGAAGAGGAACTGCAGCACCAGGACCGGGACGATCAGCAGCCAGGACAGCCGCGGGTAGCTGCCGAAGGCGACCGTGACGACGAACAGCACGATCATCGAGAAGAGCAGCTGCTGGAGCTGCTGCAGCGAGAACGAGATCGGCAGCGCGGCGCGCGGGAAGTGCAGCGCCCGGACGAGGCCGAGGTTGCCGGAGATCGCGCGGACGCCGGCCATCACCGAGCTCTGGGTGAAGGTGAAGACGAAGACACCGGTCACCAGGAACGGGATGTAGACCTCACGGGACATGCCGCGGTCGGCCTTCAGGATCAGGCCGAAGATCAGGAAGTACACGGCCGCGTTCAGCAGCGGTGTGGCCACCTGCCACAGCTGGCCGAGCTTGGCCTGGCTGTACTGGGCGGTGAGTTTCGCCTGGGAGAAGGCAAGGATGAAATGACGCCGTCCCCAGAGCTGGCGGACGTACTCGACGAGTCCGGGCCGGGCGCCGCTCACGGCAAGCCCGTACTTGGCGGCGAGGTCCGCCGCGGAGAGCCCTTCATCGGGGGACGGAGGGGCGCTCACCGCGACACCGCCGTCATGCGTTGTCTCACTCACAAGTGGAAACTTTCGTCCTCAAGATAAGCAGCCTGGTCGGGCGTAGGCCAAAGCCAGGGACCGGGGTACGGCCCGAATGCTCTCAGATATCGAGCTTGTCAGATGACGGGCGGTCGGCCCAGTCTGGTCAGGCGCCATACCGTACGCCACTTCATGGGGCGCCGGGGGCCACAGGGACTGGTCCAGCCCTCCCGGAAGCCGCCGAACCACGCCTTGAGGGCGGGACGGGAGGGGCGGCGGGCAAGGGTGAGCAGCATCCACACGCCGAGGTATACGGGAACCAGCGGCGCGGGCAGGTTGCGGCGGGCCAGCCAGACCCGGTTGCGGGCGACCATCCGGTGGTAGATCGCGTGGCGCGAGGGGGCGGTCGTGGGGTGGTACAGCACCATGTCGGAGCGGTAGTCGATCATCCAGCCCGCGTCGAGGGCGCGCCAGGCGAGGTCGGTCTCCTCGTGGGCGTAGAAGAACTCGTCGGGCAGGCCGCCCACCTCGGCGAACACCTTCGTACGGACGGCGTTGGCGCCGCCGAGGAAGGTGGTGACGCGCGAGTTGCGCATCGGGTCGGCGGCGCGCAGGCGCGGCACGTGGCGGCGCTGGGTGATCCCGGTCTCCGGGTCGGCGATGCGGAAGCTGATGATGCCGAGCTCCGGGTCGGCCTCGAAGGCCTGGCGGCACAGTTCGGCGGTGTCGTGGGTGGCGAGGAGGCCGTCGTCGTCCAGGAAGAGGAGGACGTCCACCTCGGTTCCGCCGGGGCCGAACGCCTCTATGCCGATGTTGCGGCCGCCGGGGATGCCGAGGTTCTCGGGCAGCTCGACGGTCCGTACGCCTTCGGGGACGTCCGGGACGGGCGAGCCGTTGCCGACCACGACCACCTCGACCGGGTCGCCGTCCTGCTTGGCGACCGAGTCGAGGAGGGCGCGGAGTTCGTCGGGGCGGTTGCCCATGGTGATGATCACCGCGCCGACCCTCATGGACGTGGTCACTTCAGCCTGCTCGACGCGAGGATGGACACCAGGTGCAGCAGGGTCTGCAGCAGCGCGATGCCCGCCAGCACCGCGACGCCGAGCCGCGAGAAGAACAGGTCGTCCCTGACCGTGTCCAGGACCGCGAGGACCAGGATGAGCAGGGAGGCCTCGATGCCGAGGACAAGCCGGTGGAACTTGAGCGCGGCGGCGGCCTTGCGGGCCAACGCCATGCCGGAGGAGCGCGGTTCGGACGCCGACTCCTGGACCGGTGCCTTGCCGGTCTGGTGGCGGGCGACACCGACGAGGTCGGTCTCGGACTTGATCAGGACGGCGCCCAGGGCGCCGAGGGTGCCGAGGAAGGCCCACAGCCAGTCGATCCGCCCGGTGCCCCACACGTCGGCGGCGCGCAGGCCGAAGCCGACCAGGACCGCGGCGTCGCACAGATAGGCGGCGACGCGGTCGACGTACACCCCGGTCATCGAGTACTGCTTGCGCCAGCGGGCGATCTCGCCGTCCACGCAGTCGAACAGCAGGTACAGCTGGACCATCAGCACGCCGAGCAGGGCGCCCGGGATGCCCGGCACCAGCAGGGCCGGGGCGGCGAGGACGCCGAAGACGGTCATCAGGTAGGTCACCTGGTTGGGCGTGACCTTGGTGTTCACCAGGTGGCGGTCGATGCGCAGCGAGAGTTCGCGCATGTAGAGCCGGCCGGCCCAGTGCTCGCCGCTCCGTCGGTCCTTCACACCCGGGGGGTGGACGACCGGGCGGAGCTCAGCTACCGATGGCTTTTGCATAGTCGGCGTATGCGTCCCTGATCTGGTCGGTGGAGAGGTCGAGGTGTTCGAGGATCGTGTAGCGGCCCGGCCGGGTCGACGGAGCGAACTCCACGACCTGGACGAACTCGTCCACGGTGAAGCCGATCTCGTCCGGGAGGACGGGGAGGCCGTGGCGGCGCAGCACCTCGGCCATGTACGCGGACTCCTCCCGGGCACCGCGCAGGTGCATCGCGAAGGCCGCGCCCAGGCCGCACTGCTCGCCGTGGCTGGCCGCGCGCTTGGGGAAGAGCAGGTCGAAGGCGTGGTTGATCTCGTGGCAGGCACCGGAGGCGGGGCGGGAGTCGCCCGCGACCGACATCGAGATGCCGGTGAGGACCAGGCCCTCGGCGAGCACCTGGAGGAAGGCGTCCTCGCCGACGCCGCCGGGGTGCCGCAGCACGGCCTCGCCGGCCTGGCGGGCCATCGCGGCGGCGAGGCCGTCGATCTGCTCGCCCTTCTCGCGGTTGGCCAGTTCCCAGTCCCGGACCGCCGAGATGTTGGACAGGGCGTCGCCGATACCGGAGCGTACGAAGCGGACCGGGGCCTCGCGGATCACGTCGAGGTCGATGACGACCGCGATCGGGTTCGGTACGCCGTAGGAACCGCGGCCCGCGTCGTTGTCGAGGGTCGCGACGGGCGAGCAGAGACCGTCGTGCGAGAGGTTCGTGGCGACGGCGACCAGCGGGAGGCCGATGCGGGCCGCGGCGAACTTCGCGCAGTCGATGATCTTGCCGCCGCCGAGGCCCACGACCGCGTCGTAGTGCCCCTTCTTCATGGCGTCGGCGAGCTTGATCGCGTCGTCGAGGGTGCCGCCGCCGACCTCGAACCAGGTCGCGCCCGGCATCGCCGGGACCAGCCGGTCGCGCAGCTTGGCGCCGGAGCCGCCGCTGATCGCGACGGCCAGCTTGCCGGAGTGCGAGATGCGCTGGTCGGCGAGGACCGCCGCCAGGTCGTCCAGGGCGCCCGGACGGATGTCTACGACGACCGGCGAGGGGATGAGCCTCGTCAGTACTGGCACGCGATCACGCGTCCCTTGGCGAGGTCCTCGTGGTTGTCGATCTCGACCCACTTGACGTCACCGATGGGGGCGACGTCGATACGGAAGCCGCGGTTCACGAGCTCCTGGTAGCCGTGCTCGTAGAACTGCTGCGGGTCCGTCTCGAAGACCGTCTTCAGCGCGTCGGCGAGCTCGTCGGCGGCGTCGCCCTCGATGAGGGTGACGCCGATGTACTCACCGGTCGCCTCGGCCGGGTCCATCAGCTTGGTGATCTTCGTCATGCCGCCCTCGGGGCCGACGACGACCTTCATCTCCTCGTCGGCAAGGGACTTCACCGTGTCGAGGGCGAGGATGATCTTCTTGCCGTCGCCGCGGGCGGCGAGCAGCGTCTTCTCGACGGAGACCGGGTGCACGGTGTCGCCGTTGGCGAGGATCACCGAGTGCTTGATGGCGTCACGGCCGCACCACAGGGAGTAGGCGTTGTTCCACTCCTCGGCCTTGTCGTTGTCGATCAGGGTGATCTTGACGCCGTACTTCTGCTCCAGCGCCTCACGGCGCTCGTAGACGGCTTCCTTGCGGTACCCGACGATGATCGCGACCTCGGTCAGGCCGATCTCGGCGAAGTTGCCGAGGGTGAGGTCGAGCACGGTGATGCTGTCCTCGTCGCCTTCGGGTCCCACCGGCACCAGTGCCTTGGGCAGGGTGTCGGTGTAGGGGCGCAGACGCCGTCCGGCGCCGGCCGCCAGCACGAGGCCGATCATGCGGGTTCTCCTTCATCGTGTACGGCGGGTGCGCCGAGTTTGTGTGCGGTCACCCAGAAGCGGATGCTCTCGACGAGCACCACCAGTGCCACGGCCACGGCGAGAGCCGTGAGCGCGAGCTTGAAATCTGTGGCGGCGAGCAGCGCGGCCAGCACGGTGACCAGCAGCGTCCTGCCTTCGTGCCCGCCGATCGTCCGCACCAGCCAGTGCGGCGGCGCGCCGGCGTTGCCGCGGATGCGGTACACCGTGTCGTAGTGATGGTAGGCGACCGCGCCCACCAGCCCGAAAGCCGCGGGAAGGGCTCCGTTCACGTCCGCTTTGGCGGCCAGTACCAGAACGGTGCCGTATTCGGCCGCCCTGAACAGGGGCGGAACCAGCCAGTCCAGGGCTCCCTTGAGGGGCCGCCGGAGGGCGACGGGCGACAGGAGTACGTACACGCCGGCACCCAGGACGGGCCACCAACTGCCGTACGGGGAAAGCCAGGCGGCCGCGACAAGCAGGGCTGCGGCGACGAGGGCGACGAGTTGGGCGGGGGCGCGGCCTGTGATGCCGCGCGTGACGCCGGCCAGGGACTCGGCGAGCGGGCCCGAGTCGGTGAGGTCGGCGAGCGCCTGGGCGGCGCGGTCGGTGCGCTGGGCCTTGCGGGTCAGCGACCTGAGCACGCGGCCCGCGGTGGTGTACGTCGCCGCGAGGGCGCAGCCGACGAGCAGCGCGTAGAAGGTGATGCGCGGGGTCGTCAGCGCGGTGAGGACCGCGATCATCGCCCAGCGTTCGCCGATGGGCAGGACGATCATCCGGCGCACCCAGACCGTCCAGCCGACGCTGTCGAGCTTGTCGGAGAGGGCGGCGGTCGGGCTGGTGTTGGCGGTGGCGTCGTGGTTCGCCTCATTGAAGGAGAAGTCGACGACGTGCCGGCAGGTCTGCAGGACCATCGCGCCGAGGGCCAGCGCCCATACGTCGTCACCGCCGCGGGCCGCGCCGAGGGCGAGGCCCGCGTAGTAGGCGTACTCCTTGGCGCGGTCGAAGGTCGCGTCGAGCCAGGCGCCGAGCGTCGAGTACTGCAGCGAGTAGCGGGCGAGCTGTCCGTCCGTGCAGTCCAGGACGAAGGAGAAGAGGAGGAGCAGCCCGGCGGCGACGTAGCCGGCCCGGGTGCCGGTCGCCGCGCAGCCCGCCGCGATCAGTGCCGTGATCAGCGAGGCCGTGGTGACCTGGTTCGGGGTGAAGCCGCGGCGGGCGCACCAGCGGGCGAGGTAGCGGGAGTACGGGCTGATGCAGTACGTGGTGAAGAAGCCGTCGCGGGACTTCACGGCCGTCCGCAGCCGGATCGCCTCGTCGTCCACCGTGGAGACGGCCTGCCGGGCCTCGTTGCGGGCCTGCGGGTCCCTCGGGACCTCGGCGACGAGGTCGCCGAGCTCGGGACGGTGCAGGTCGGTGTCGAGCACCTCCGCGACGCGGTCGGCGAGGATGCCGACCACCACGGAGCCGTTCGAGGCGTCGTCGGAGGTGGTGCGCAGCGCGCGGGCCAGCGCCTGGCGGGCCGTGGGCCGGGCGGTGACGGCGCCGGGGAT
Source organism: Streptomyces sp. NPDC050704 (assembly GCF_040654355.1). Classification (NCBI taxonomy): domain Bacteria; kingdom Bacillati; phylum Actinomycetota; class Actinomycetes; order Kitasatosporales; family Streptomycetaceae; genus Streptomyces; species Streptomyces sp. NPDC050704. The sequence continues at coordinate 54,054 of NZ_JBFAHW010000062.1, forward strand.
CGCGGCGGCGTCGAACCGGGGGTCGGTCAGGCCGAGCCGCAGTGCGTGGACGTGGCCCACGAAGCGGGCGTCGACGACGGCTACCCGCTGGTCGGCGGGCACGGCGGCGAGGAGCGTCTCGGCGTCGGACGCGTCGGACGCGATCCGCACGTCGAAGCCGAGCGACCGCAGATCGCCCTCGAGCGACGACCCGGGGACCGGCTGACCGGTGAGGATGGCGGTCGACAGACGAACTCACTCCTCTGGGTTCCGGCGTGCACGACGCCGGGCATGTGCGTGGTGGGGGGCGCCCCAAGGCCGGTGACGGCCGGGCGGCGTGTCGGCAGAGGCTATCGGATGATGGGAAGCGGCCGTTCACCGGCCGTTAACGGCCCGATCAACACGGTGTGCGTGCCGCCTCCGCCGCGATCATCATCGTGGATCGGGGCCCTGCCCCACAAACCGCGGTCTATTACGGAGCATTAACCGCATACCTCCCATGCCTCCGTGAACGCACCGGACCGGCATAGGGTGAACGCCCATGACATGGCTGATCACAGGTGGGGCTGGATACATCGGGGCACACGTGGCGCGGGCCATGGCCGAAGCCGGGGAGCGTGTGGTCGCGCTCGACGACCTCTCGGCCGGGGTTCCCTCGCGACTGCCCGACGACATTCCGCTGGTCCAGGGCTCGTCCCTGGACGGGGAGTTGCTGAAGCGGGTCCTGGCCGAGCACGCGGTGACGGGTGTGGTGCACCTGGCCGCGCGCAAGCAGGTCGGCGAGTCCGTCACCCAGCCCACGCGCTACTACCAGGAGAACGTCGGAGGTCTCGCCACGCTGCTCGAAGCGGTCGCCGGGGCGGGCATCGAGCGCTTCCTCTTCTCCTCGTCCGCCGCCGTGTACGGCAACCCGGATGTGGACCTCATCACGGAGGACACGCCCTGCGCCCCGGTGAACCCGTACGGCGAGACGAAGCTCGCCGGTGAGTGGCTGGTGCGGGCGGCGGGACGCGCGCACGGCATCGCGACCGGGTGTCTGCGCTACTTCAACGTGGCGGGCGCCGCCGCGCCCGAACTGGCGGACACCGGCGTCTTCAACGTGGTGCCGATGGTCTTCGACCGGCTCACGCGCGACGAGGCCCCGCGGATCTTCGGCGACGACTATCCGACGCCGGACGGCACCTGCGTACGCGACTACATCCACGTCGCCGACCTCGCGGACGCGCATCTCGCGGCGGCTCGGCGGCTGGCCTCGACAGGCACCTCCGGCGACCTGACGGTGAACATCGGCCGCGGCGAAGGTGTTTCCGTACGCGAACTCGTGACGCTCATCGGCGAGGTCACCGGCGACACCCGTCCCGCCCTCGTGGAGCCGCGCCGCCCGGGCGACGCCCCGCGCGCCGTGGCCTCGGCCGCGCTGGCCGCCGAGGAACTGGGCTGGAGTGCGCGGCGCGGGGTACGCGAGATGGTCGAGTCGGCCTGGCAGGGCTGGCGCCTCCACCGCTCCGGTTGATCTCGTCGGCTTGATCCTGTCGGCTTGATCTTGTCTGAGCTCTGACCTGCGGTTCGTTTTCGCAGGTCAGAGCACATGACAACGGTGTTCAGTACCGCGTTGCACATACCCCCCACCCGTAGTTCACTGGGGACCGCCGACGGGGCTTCGGGGTCGATTTCGGAGGGTGGTTCTCATGGGGGCCGGGCACGGTCACGGACATGCGCACGGCGCCGCCGGTGCGGGCACCGCGGCAGCGGCGTACCGCGGGAGGCTCGGTGTCGCACTGTCGATCACGCTCACCGTCATGGTGGTCGAGATCGTCGGTGGGATCGTCGCGGATTCGCTCGCGCTCATCGCCGACGCGGCGCACATGGCGACGGACGCCCTCGGCCTCGGCATGGCACTGCTCGCGATCCACTTCGCGGCCCGCCCGCCGAGCGCGAGCCGCACCTTCGGGTACGCGCGCGCCGAGATCCTCGCGGCGCTCGCCAACTGTCTGCTACTGCTCGGGGTCGGCGGATACGTCCTGTACGAGGCGGTCCAGCGCTTCGTGACACCGGCGGAGACCGAGGGCGGACCGACGGTCGTGTTCGGTCTGATCGGCCTGTTCGCGAATGTGATCTCGCTCTCGCTGCTGATGCGGGGCCGGCGGGACAGCCTGAACGTGCGCGGCGCCTTCCTGGAGGTCCTCGCCGACGCGCTGGGCTCGCTGGCGGTGCTGGTTTCCGCCGTTCTCATCCTGACCACCGGCTGGCAGGCCGCCGACCCGATCGCCTCGATCGTCATCGGCCTGATGATCGTGCCGCGTACGTGGCAGCTCCTGCGGGAGACGCTGAACGTGCTTCTGGAGGCGGCGCCCAGGGACGTCGACACAGCGAAGGTACGGTCGCACATACGTGCCCTGCCGGGTGTGGAGGGCGTCCACGATCTGCATGCCTGGACGATCACTTCAGGACTTCCGGTCCTCTCCGCGCACGTGGTCGTCGGCTCCGAGGCGCTGAACGCCCTCGGCCACGAGAAGCTGCTGCACGAGCTGCGGACCTGCCTGGGCGACCACTTCGACGTGGAGCACTGCACCTTCCAGCTGGAGCCGGGCGGGCACGCGGAGCACGAGGCGAGGCTCTGCCATTGACGCGCCGTCCGGGGCTCCACCAGGGGCGGGCCCGGGCTACGCGCGGTGGTGGAGGCGCCCAGCGCGGGTGCGGAGCGGTCGGAAAACCCGGCGCGCCCACTTCGGGCTACGGCATCCGGCCCGGTTTCCCGGCACGGGACGAGACGGGCCCGGCGCCCGCTCCGGACGGTTCCCCGACGGCAGGGGCGGGCACGCTCAGGTATCCGGCCGTGTTCGGTGTCCGACCGGTGTCGGCCGCCGCGCCCGGTTCGGCCGCGTGACGGAACCGGACATGCGGGCCCCGCGTGGTGCCGGGAGTGCCGGTTTCGTACGGCAGACTTGGGGTTTGAAGACCGATGCGAAGGATGGGTATGCCGATCACACCTGCCACCGCGACGCACAGCTCGTCGAACGGCACCGCCGAAGCCATCTTGCTTGAACTGGTCGATGAGGACGGCACCACGATCGGCACGGCCGAGAAGCTCACCGCTCATCAGCCGCCCGGGCAACTGCACCGGGCGTTCTCCGTCTTCCTGTTCGACGAGCGGGGCCGGCTGCTGCTCCAGCAGCGGGCGCTGGGCAAGTACCACTCCCCCGGTGTCTGGTCCAACACGTGCTGCGGCCACCCGTACCCCGGCGAGGCGCCCTTCGCCGCGGCCGCGCGGCGGACGTACGAGGAGCTGGGCGTCTCGCCGTCACTGCTCGCCGAGGCGGGCACGGTCCGCTACAACCACCCGGACCCGGCCTCGGGCCTGGTGGAGCAGGAGTTCAACCACCTCTTCGTCGGCATGGTGCAGTCGGCTGTGCGGCCGGATCCGGAGGAGGTCGGCTCAACGGACTTCGTGACCGCGGCGGAGTTGGCGGAGCGGCATGCGAAGGACCCGTTCTCGGCGTGGTTCATGACCGTGCTGGACGCGGCCCGGCCGGCGGTCAGAGAGCTGACGGGGCCTGCCGCGGGCTGGTAGCCGAGCCGGTTCGCTCCGCGGGTGAGGCGGTTCGCTCCGCAGGGGAGGCAGTGCGGGAACTGCGGGCCGGTTGTGGCTGGTCGCGCAGTTCCCCGCGCCCCTGAAGGGGCGCGGTTCCGCTCCGGATCAGATCGTGCGCGTTGGTTCGAGGGGCAGGGCCGACCAGATCACCTTGCCGCCGCTCGCCGTGTGTTCGACGTCGCAGACTCCGCCCGCCTCCCTCGTGACCTCGCGTACCAGGAGGAGTCCTCGGCCGCCGGTCTGGCCGTGGTCGGCCTCCAGGGCGGTCGGCCGGTAGGGGTGGTTGTCCTCGACGGAGACCCGCAGCCACTCGGCACCGACCGCGACCTCCACGGCGAGCATCGGGGAGAGCAGCGCCGCGTGCCGGACCGCGTTGGTGACCAGCTCGGAGACGATCAGCAGCAGACCCTGGACGAGGTCGTCCGAGACGGGTACTCCTTGACGGGCCAGCAGGTCACGGACGGCGTGCCGGGCCTGTGGCACCGAGGCGTCGACGGCGGGAGCGGTGAACCGCCAGACTCCCTCGTACGGCAACGGGCCGGGGGGCCTCCCGTCGGGGGGCATGTCCCTGGGGTCTTCCGGACGTGGGCCGGACCCCCGCCCCTGGTCGTCCATCGTCCGGTCGCCACCCTTGCGCTCGATTGTCACCACACGTCGAGTGTTGGTAACGCACCGGTTCGCACCGGAGGACTGAACAGAAGTCAGCGGGTATCGGCGAATTCTGATCTCCAATGGAGGGCATCGTCGGTTGTGAGACTGATCCTGTCCATCTTGTGCCGATCCATGAACTCTTCGGGTTGTACGGGTTCGGTTCGAGCCTTCGAGCCGAGGCCGACGACGCGACGCCCGCGAGGCTCGGAACCGCGACGCGGATAGCATCCGGCGTATGGAGCCGCAGCTGCTGCACAGCGTCGCCGACGGGGTCGCCACCGTCGTCATCCACCATCCGGCCAAGCGCAACGCCATGACGGCGGACATGTGGCGGGCGCTGCCGCCCCTGCTCGACACCCTGGCCGCCAACCCCGGCGTACGGGCGCTCGTACTCACCGGCGAGGGCGGGACCTTCTGTGCCGGGGCCGACATCTCCTCGCTGCGGGGCCCGTCCGGCGAGGCGCAGGAGCTGGCCGTGCGGGCGGAGGAGGCGCTCGCCGCGTTCGCCAAGCCGACGCTCGCGGCCGTACGGGGTTACTGCGTGGGCGGAGGGTGTCAGCTCGCGGCGGCCTGCGATCTGCGGTTCGCGGACGAGGAGGCGTTGTTCGGGATCACTCCGGCGAAGCTGGGGATCGTCTACGCGGCGTCCGCCACCCGGCGGTTGGTTTCCCTCGTGGGGCCGGCCACCGCCAAGTACCTGTTGTTCTCGGGCGAGTTGGTCGACGCGGGGCGCGCTCTGCGCACCGGCCTTGTGGACGAGGTGCTGCCCGGCGGCGCCGAACTCGACAAGCGGGTCGCGGAGTTCACCCGTGTACTGGTCACGCGCTCGCAGTTGACGCAGGCCGCGGCCAAGGAGTTCGCCAACGGACGCACGGACCGGGACGCGTACTGGGCCGACCAGGCGCGCGACGGCGGCGACACCGCGGAGGGGGTCGCCGCCTTTCTGGAGCGCCGTCGGCCCGACTTCACCTGGACCACGTCCGGTTCTACGTGAGAACGAAGCGGCTCCTGGAGCGGAGTCGCTCGACGAGGTGGGCCGGCGCCTTCCGCGGGGAGCCCGCGTCGTAGGGCGGTTGCGGGTCGTACTCCACCGCGAGCTGCACGGCCTGGGCGTGTTCGTCGCCCGCGATCCTGCCGAGCAGGGTCAGGCCCATGTCGATGCCGGACGAGACACCGGCCGCCGTGACGTACTTGCCGTCGGTCACGACCCGCTCCTCCGTCGGCTCGGCCCCGAAGCGCTTCAGGTGGTCAAGAGCCAGCCAGTGCGAGGTCGCGCGGCGGCCCTCCAGCAGTCCCGCGGCGGCGAGCAGCAGCGAGCCGGTGCACACGGACGTCGTCCAGGTGCTCGTGGCGTCCGCGGCGCGCAGCCAGTCGAGGAGCACCTCGTTCTCCATCTGCGGGGTCTGGCCTGGGCCACCGGAGACCACGACGATGTCCGGGTTCGGGACCTCGGCGAGCGTCTTGTCGGCGGTGATGGCGAGGTTGCCGGTCTCGGTACGGACGGGGCCGGTCCGCTCCGCGACGAAGACGGTCTCCGAGTCGGGGAGGCGGCCGAGGGTCTCGTACGGGCCTACGGCGTCCAGGGCGGTGAAACGGTCGAAGAGGACTATGGCGATTTGCATGGAAGACCTTTCGGATGCGAGGGGGGTGTCGGTCCGTGGTTGAACTGCGGGTTGTACGGGGCTGGTCGCGCAGTTCCTCGCGCCCCTTGCGGGGCCCCTGTGTGGCCGGTGTGCGAATCAGACGGCCGGCGCCGGGCGGAAGCGGCGGCGGTACTCCACCGGGGCCGCGCCCAGGGCCTTGACGAAGGCTCGGCGCATGGCCTCCGGGGTGCCGTAGCCGGTGGACCGTGAGATCTGCTCCACCCCGTCGGTGGTGTCCTCCAGGAGGCGGCGGGCATGTTCGAGGCGGACGCGCTCGACGTAGCGGCCCGGGGTCATGCCCGTCTCGGCCTGGAAGGCCCGGGCGAAGTGGCGCGGCGAGAGGCGGGCGCGGGCGGCGAGGGACTCGACGCACAAGTCGTCGCCGGGATGCTCGGTGATCCACCGCTGCACCTCGCGGAGCGGCTCGCGCCGAGCGGTCTGGACGGCCAGCTGGGCGCTGAACTGGGCCTGGTTTCCCGGGCGTCGGAGGAAGACGACGAGGTAGCGGGCGACGGCCAGCGCGGCCTCCCGGCCCAGGTCCTCCTCGACGAGCGCGAGGGCGAGGTCGATTCCGGCGGTGACGCCGGCCGACGTGGCGACATTGCCGTCACGGACGTAGATGGGGTCGGGGTCGACCTCGATCGCCGAGTGGTCACGGGCCAGCTTCTCGCAGTAGGCCCAGTGGGTTGCGACACGGCGGCCGTCCAGGAGGCCCGCCTCGGCGAGCAGGATCGCGCCGGTGCAGACCGAGACCAGGCGGGCGGCTCGCGGGCCGCGCTCGCGCAGCCAGTCGATCAGCCGCGGGTCGGGGCCGCGTGAGCCCCGGCCGCCCGGGACGAGCAACGTGTGCGGGGCCGGGGCGTCGGCCAGGGCGTGGTCCGGGACGAGGGTCAGGCCGCTGGAGGTGCGTACGGGCGCGCCGTCCAGGGAGGCGGTGCGGATGCGGTACGTCCCTCCGGGGTCGCCCGCGTGGCTGTCGGCGCCCGCGAAGACCTCCACGGGGCCCGTGATGTCGAGGCTCTGGACGCCGTCGAAGAGGAGGACGAGAACGGTTCGGTGCGCCATGGCCCCGATTCTTCGCGGGCGCGGGGATGGCCGCAATGACGAGTACCCCACCTTTACTGCCATCGGGAGGCCACGCGGCCGGCCCGGGCGAGGCGGTTGGGCGTGCCCCCGCCATTCCCTGCGTACCAACCAGTCGGTAACCTGCGCGTCATGACCACAGCACTGCCGGAGCGCGCCGGACGCCGATGCCACAACGTCCTCAATCCGTTGCACTCGACCCACTACTTCTCGCCGGACCTCGGCGAGCAGCTGGCCGCAGTCGGGGTCACGGACCGCAACGCCGCCTACTTCGCGGTGCGGGCCGCGGCCATGGGGCCGGTGGGCGCGGGCGTGGTGACGTCGACCTTCTACAACTTCCGGCACGAGCTGGTGGCGCGGCACGTGCCCCAGGTGTGGCGGACCGCGTCTCCTGAGGCCGTGCTCGCGGCACGCGCGCGTGCCGTGGACGCGACATGGCGGCGGCTGCTCGGGGACGAGGCGATCGGGTCCAAGGAGGTCGCCGAGGCGGCGGAGCTGGCACTGCGCGCGACCGAGGCGTGCACCCGGACCGCCCGCCCGCTGTACGCCGCGCACGCGGACCTGCCGGTGCCCGACGAGCCGCACCTCGCGCTCTGGCACGCGGCCACCCTGCTGCGCGAGCACCGCGGCGACGGGCATCTCACGGTGCTGCTCGGCGCGGAACTGGACCCCCTGGAGGCGCTGGTGAGCCACACCGCGACCGGCAAGGGCATGGCGCCGAAGTGGATCCTCGCCACCCGCGGCTGGACCCGCGAGGACTGGGACGCGGCGACCGGCCGACTCCGGGAGCGCGGACTACTGAACGCCGAGGGCGAGTTGACGGAGGCGGGCGTGGCCCTGCGCAAGGAGGTCGAGGCGCAGACGGACCGCCTCGACCGGGCTCCGTACGAGCACCTGGGCGCCACAGGGGTCGAGCGCCTCCGGGAGCTGGCCACCGGACTGCTCATGACGGCGCTCGCCGCCGGAGCCTTCCCCGAGGGCATGACCGGCAAGAACTGACCGTTTCGGGATTCGGGGCCACGCCGCGAGGTACCCGGACATCTCCTGGCCGTACCGGTCGGGAGACGAAAGGGGAAGCACGTGTTCCGTGCGATCGCAGACGTGTTGCGACAGATCGGCGCGGCACTCGCCACCGTGGTGACGCTGCCGTTCCGGGCCCTGGCCAGGCTGTTCGGCGGTGCCTCGCAGTCGACACGGCGCGGCGGACGGGCCCGCCGGGTCTGACCGCGGACCGTCACCGGAGCCGGAGACACCGAGGGCGTCTCCGGCTCCCCGCATGTCCCGATGACCGCGCCCTGATCCCCCGTTGTCGGTGCCACCTGCCACAATTGCCGCGCAACCTCAGTGAAGAAGGCGGTACGGGATCGTGACAGCAGAGGTGCCACCCCTCGTAGGGTCCATCGAAGGCAGGATCGCAGAGGAGCTCGGCGTACGGGAGCGGCAGGTGAAGGCCGCCGTCGACTTGCTCGACGGGGGTTCGACCGTGCCCTTCATCGCCCGCTACCGCAAGGAAGCGACCGAGATGCTCGACGACGCGCAGCTGCGCACGCTCGAGGAGCGGTTGCGCTATCTGCGGGAGCTGGAGGAGCGCCGGACG